>NZ_CBDLAM010000031.1:16036-27112 GCF_965301125.1 Anaerosporobacter sp.
ATATTTGTAATCATAACATCATTTTCTTCTGAAGCAGAAACCAAAGTTTCAATCTCACCATTAATAATATCAAAATTCTGCTT
Organism: Anaerosporobacter sp.; assembly: GCF_965301125.1. Classification (NCBI taxonomy): domain Bacteria; kingdom Bacillati; phylum Bacillota; class Clostridia; order Lachnospirales; family Lachnospiraceae; genus Anaerosporobacter; species Anaerosporobacter sp. The sequence goes on from NZ_CBDLAM010000031.1 coordinate 16,120, forward strand.
AAGTCCATTAATTAATTGGTATTCTTCCTGCACTACACTTCCCGCTACTTTGGCGCTTTGATCAATATTTGATAATAATCTCGTTAACTCATCCATCTTGTCGAGTCCAGATTTAGCTGATTCCGATCCAGCAGTAATTCGATCCGATACCGTCTCAACAGTGCTTGCTAAATTCATAAGAATATTATGTATATTGCTAGATGCTTTGGCACTCTCTTCTGATAAAGAACGGATTTCATTCGCCACGACAGCAAATCCTCTACCATGTTCTCCTGCTCTAGCGGCTTCGATTGAAGCATTTAAGGAGAGCAGATTTGTTTGAGAAGCGATGGAATTAATTCCATCTAAAATACTAGTGATTCTACCCATTTCATGTAATAATTCATTGGTAGCTTCTTGCGCAGACCCAACTGTATATCCCATTTCGTCAAGTGTATTTTTAACATCGATAGCTCCTGCATTTCCTTCTTTTAAAGCATTTGCAACAACTCCAAATCTTTCATCAAGATCTTTTGCAAGATCATAGTTTTGATCAACCGATACTACTGTATCTCCAATTTTTTCATTTACATTTACAACCGATTGTGCCATACTTCCAATAGCTTCTTGCATCTGCAAGGTAGATATTCTTACATTATCCGCTTGTTCTGATATTGTTTTTACTTCTTCTACTGTATGTTGCAATGCTTCATCTAGCTCTATTGCAACTTGACTTGTGACCTCTTTATTCTTAGATATTTTTTCAAGCATCTCTATAGATTTATTATACATGCCCTCGCCACGATTTGTTGCAAAATATATAACATAACTCGTCAAACCAAATAATAAAGCTTTCGATATTGCACTCGTTATAGATGGATTAATTGGTCCCTCAATGCTTGCCGGTGTAATAATTGCTACTATTAACATCGTAATCGTAGTTGGAATCGCATAAAGTTTAATAATTTTACAATCAAAAAATGATGCTGCCATGGATAATATGGCGTAATTAGTAAGAATTGCTGCGGAACTTCCTCCAATTACTATAGAATACATTATAGTACATAACGAGACACTCCATAACATTAAATAAGCTTTTCGTTCTGGCCGTAATTTAGATAAATATATTCCAACTGTTAGCAAAATCCCAATCAAAAGACCAGAGATGGCAATTAACGTTTTTAACGTTAACCTATATCTAAAGATAGCCATAACTATCAGCGAAATTACACCACAAATAATAATTATTAAGTTATTCTTTAATATTTTATTCATTCCGTTTCTCCTACTAACTGCATAGCCATATTCTCAATATTCTCAAGTTCATTTGTAAATTTATTAATTGCTTCATTCTGAACAGTAATGTTTTCTGATATACTTGTTATCATTGCATCATTCTCTTGAGATGTAGCAACTAAAGTTTCAATCTCACTAGTAACAAGATCAAAATTCTTCTTAATACCATTAATTATCTGATACTCCTGTTGTACAATAACTTCAGCAGCGTTGGCATTTTGTTCAATATTCTCTAGTAATTTCACTAATGTATTCATTTTGTTTACACCAGTCTTAGCTGATTCTACTCCCGCTGTAATTCGATTTGAAACACTTTTTACCGTATTCGTTAATGTCGTGACTATCGTCCTAATATTACTAGCCGATTTTGCACTCTCTTCTGATAAAGCTCGAATCTCATCAGCTACTACAGCGAATCCCTTCCCATGTTCACCAGCTCTTGCGGCTTCTATGGAAGCATTCAATGATAATAAGTTTGTTTGTGATGCTATTGAATTAATCTCATCTAGAATACCAGTTATCTTACTCATATCTTGTAACAATATTTCAGTAGCTTGCTGAGCACTACCAATTGTATTCCCCATTTCATCAAGGGATACTTTCATATTTGTAGCACCAGTATTTCCTTCCTTAACAGCTAATGTAACATCATTAAAACTTTGATCTAATTTGTTGGCAAGCTCATAGTTATTGTTGATTGCTATAACTGCATCTCCAATTTTGTCGTTCATAGTAACTACTGCATTCGTCATACTTGCTACTGCCTTTTGCATCTGCACTGTAGATACCTGAACGCTATCCGCTTGTTTTGCCATTGTATGTACTTCTCCTGCTGTATGTTCAAGTGAGTCATTCAGACTATTAGCAACTTTCATTGTCATGTCTTCATTGTGAGATATTTCCTCCACCATGATCATGGACTCCTTGTACATAGACTCGCCACGCTTTGTTGCAAGATAAATCACTATACTTGCTATCCAAAATAATATTACTTTTTCACTTGCTGCTAAAATCGTTGGACCATCAGATCCTTCAATTGCAGCTGGCATAATTATTGCTAATACCATCTGTATTATATCTACAGGTATTATAAATTTTAGTACTAGCTTACTATTAAAATAAGACGTTGCCATTGCTAAAAGAACATAAGCAGATACTGCAGCTGTTGAACTTCCACCAACTGAGATCGAGTATGCCCAAATACAAATAAAAGTTATACCAAGCATTCCAATCGCTCGTTTTTCATAATCAATTTTAAGATAATAATTAATCAAATTGAGTATGCAGCCTGCAATCAGACAACCAGCCGCTATTACTGTTTCCTTTGATGCCCCATATTTTATGGCCGTCATACATAATAGCACAATCATACAGCCAACTACGATTTTTAAATTGTGTTTTAATATGCGCTCCATTTTACCTCCTAAAAGTTTCTATTTGATACTGTTTTTTACATTTTAATTATAACATTTATGTACTTAATTAATCAAGTGCTATCTTACATTATATAAATTTCCATTAAATTTATTAACTCAAACTTCGCACATAAAAAACTTCATTTACAGCAGTTACCTACTACTCGAAATCTTCAAGTGCGAAGTTTGAGTTATTAAGTATAGTTTTCTGCCAAATATGAATACTATTCTTGTTATGAATTATTAATAATTATTAATATGAAAAGAGGGAATTGTATGTCAGTCGATTTTAAAACAAGTGAAACGAAAGAAAATCTAATGCGTGCTTTTGCAGGAGAAAGTCAGGCTCGTAACCGCTATACTTTTGCTGCAGAAGTGGCACACAGACAAAAACAAAAAACAGTGGAGGAATTGTTTACATTCACAGCCGATCAAGAACGAGCTCATGCTAAGGTATTCTATGATTTACTTCAAGAATTTTCTGGAGAGAATATTGAAATATCCTCAGCGGCTTATCCAATTAATATATCCGAGAACCTTGAGGACCTTTTAAACTTTGCTAAACACAATGAATATGAAGAAGCCAATGATGTCTATCTAAAATTTAGCCAAAAAGCTCAAGAAGAGGGTTTCCAAAAGGTCGCATATGCCTTTACTGAAATTGCGAAAGTTGAGCAAATACACTGCGACCGTTTTGAAAAACTAGCTGAATTATTAAAAAGTAACCAGCTCTATACTGCAACCTCACCATCCGTTTGGATTTGCGTGAATTGTGGCTATATCTTCGAAGGTACCAATGCACCTTTGAAATGTCCTGTTTGTATGTATGAGCAAGGATATTTCTTACCTGTTGATTTAATCAGTTGTAAAGATTTTATAAAAGGTAAAAAATAAATAGAGTTGCACGCAACTCTATTTATTATTATCTTAGCTCTCTATCCAGTATTGGTGCGGGTGCAACGCACCTCGCACCCTAGGATTTACTCACCAAATCCATTGTTGTATAATTCATCAAATTTAGCTAATGCTGCTTCTTCATCTGTTCCATTACATTGTACTTCAATTTCAGTACCACATTTAATGCAAGCTGCCATTACGTTCATAATACTTTTAGCATTAGTTGGAGCTCCATTAACTACAAGTTTAACATCCGAGTCAAATTTCATCATTTCTTTTGTTAACATACCTGCTGGTCTCATATGGATTCCTTGTTCATTTTTAATAGTATATTTTTTGCTTACCATTTTTTATCTCCTTTTAACCTATTTATTTTAGATAACAAATTGCGAAACTCTTTGTATTAAAAGAAGAATTTCGCAATTTATTTTGTTAATTTAGGTTATTATATCTCTATTTATTATTCTTATCCCTTAATGATACATTCATTTATTTGTTAAGTGGTTTCTTTAACAATGATAAAATTAACATACCAACTACAGATCCAACTACTAATGCTATCACATAACCTAATACATTACCTACTACAGGGAACACGAAGATTCCTCCATGAGGAGCACGAAGTGTACATCCCATTGCCATTGAAATTCCACCAGCAACCGCTGAACCGATAATACAAGAAGGAATTACACGAAGTGGATCTGCTGCTGCATAAGGAATTGCACCTTCTGAGATGAAACATAATCCCATGATGTAGTTTACAAGACCAGATTTTCTATCTTTTTCAGTCCATCTATTCTTGAAGAAAGTTGTTGATAATGCAATTACTAATGGAGGAATCATACCACCAACCATAACTGCTGCCATGATATCATAATTACCATTGGCAATTGAGGCTGTTCCAAATACATAAGCTGCCTTGTTGAATGGTCCACCCATATCAATTGACATCATTCCTCCTACAACACAGCCAAGTAGTACTTTACTTCCACTTCCCATTGAATTTAACGCGTCTGTTAATGCTGTATTAAGTCCTCCTACTGCTGGATTAATAGCACACATAATTAAACCAATTAGGAAGATACCAAAAAGAGGATATAACAATACTGGCTTAATACCTTCTAAACTGTCTGGTAACTTGTTACATAGTTTCTTTAATCCAACTACTAAATAACCGCCAATAAAACCTGCTAATAATGCACCTAAGAAACCAGCTGGAACTCCTGTTTCTGCTGTTAATGTCATACCTGTTGAGGCAATGGAACCACCAACAAAACCAATAGCTAAACCTGGTCTATCTGCAATACTCATAGCAATATATCCTGCAAGAATTGGTAGCATGAAATTAAATGCTGCTCCACCTACTCGCTTAAAGAAAGCTGCTACAGGTGTATTCGTACCGAAGTTTGCTGGATCAATTGAATAATCATCTAATAAGAAAGCTAACGCGATTAAAATACCACCACCGATAACAAATGGTAACATATGAGATACACCATTCATTAAGTGCTTATATAATTGTCTACCAAAGCTTTCATTTCCTTCATTACCTTCACTTGAAACTTCTCCAGAATGATGGTAGATTGGTACTTCTTTATTAATAATCTTCTCTATTAATTCTTGTGGCTTATGAATGCCATCAGCTACTTTAACTTTAAGTACAGGCTTTCCATCGAATCTTGCCATATCAATATTCTTGTCTGCTGCAACAATAATACCATCTGCTGCTGCAATCTCTTCTTTTGTTAAGATATTCTTTGCTCCACCTGATCCGTTGGTTTCTGCCTTCAATGTATACCCTAGATCTTTTGCTTTTAGCTCTAAACTCTCAGCTGCCATAAATGTATGTGCAATTCCTGTTGGACAGGCAGTTACTGCTAAGATACGATATCCTTTTGATTCTTTTTTCTCTGGCTCTCCGAATTTCTCAATTTCTTTTTCATTAATAATCGATAAAAATTCTTCAGACGTTTTTGCATCTAATAAACGTTGTCTGAACACAGGATCCATTAGCATTACATTAAGGTTAGATAATACTTCAAGATGAACATCTCCTCCTTGTTCTGGAGCAGCAATCATAAAAATTAGTTTACTTGGTGCACCATCCATAGCATCACAATCCACACCTGCTGGTACTGTCATTGCTGTAAGTCCAGGTTTTACAACTGCTTTGTTTTTTGCATGCGGAATTGCTAGTCCTTCTCCAATTGCTGTGGTTCCTAGCTCTTCTCTAGCAAGAATACCTTTTTTGTATTCTTCTTTGTTATTAACATTACCAACTTTGGCATGTAAATCAACCAAAATCTGTAATGCTTCATCTTTTGAATTTGGCGATGCGTTTAAAGCAATCGCGTCTTTTTTTAGAAGGTCTGTTACTCTCATACTACCAACTCCTATCATTAATTTAATTTGTTATGTTTCATATCAATAAAATTGTTCTCTATGAGACACTAATCAAATTTCACTTTAGTATCATAGACTTTGTAATAAAGATTCAATAAGTTCTCTATTACCTAGCCCAGACGAGAATGCTGTTGCACTCCCTGAAGCCGTACCCAAACGTAATGCTTCATTATAATCACCTGTTTGAATATAACCCGCTAGGAAACCTGCTACCATAGAATCTCCTGCACCTACGGAGTTAACAACTTTACCGCTTGGAACTCCCATACGATGTACAAGGTTATTCTCATCTATTAAAATTGCTCCATCTCCAGCCATTGAGATTAGCACGTTACGAGCGCCCATATTTTGTAACTCATGTGCATATTTAATAATATCATCTTCTGTTTCTATCGTAACGCCAAACATTTCTCCTAGCTCATGGTTGTTAGGCTTAATTAAGAATGGTTTGTATTTAAGGACATTTTTTAATAAATCATTGGTAGCATCCACCACAAAACAAATACGTTTCTCAAATAATCGTTCCATAATCTGCTCATATATATTATCTGGTAATGTGCTTGGTATACTTCCTGCCAATACTAAAGTATCACCTTCCATTAATTGGTCTAACTTCTCAAACAATTCATTAATAGCAGTATCAGGAATCGAAGGACCATTTGCGTTAATCTCTGTTTCACTATCTGCTTTAATCTTAAGATTGATACGGCTTAGGCCTTCTGGTAATCGTATGAAATCTGTCTGAATTCCTTGTGACTTAACACCTTGTTCAATCTCTTCTCCTGTAAAACCAGCTATAAATCCAAGCGCAACACTGTCTAACCCAAGTGTTTGTAACAACACAGACACATTAATTCCCTTACCACCATAGTAAACTTCTTCACTCGTTGTTCTGTTTACATGCCCAGTTATCAATTTCTCTACTCTTACTACATAATCCAGTGCTGGGTTAAATGTTACTGTATAAATCATTGCTTGCATACCTCCTTTACAATTGCGACTTCTTTATATTCTTCATTTGGCACATAGTCCGTTATAATACACACTTGATCAATCGACGCAAACGTCACAGATGTAACCTTATCAAACTTCGAATGATCAGCTAATATATATGTCATATAGCTACGAGAAGCTGCTTCCTTTTTCATAAGTCCTTCTTCAATCTCAGGTGTTGTCATTCCTTGATGAATGCTAATACCATTTGTTCCTAAGAATACTTTTGTGAAATTATACATTCTAAGGTTATGTATACCTTCTGCCCCTACTAACGCCTCTGTTGAAAGCTTCAATTCACCGCCAATCACATAAGCCCTACAACCTTTTTGGACTAACTTCTTAGCATGTACAAAACCATTCGTTACATAAACAGCTTTCGTGTTCGATATATAATCAACAAGCTTTAAAGTTGTAGTCCCTGCATCAATATACACAAAATCATTATCTTTTATTAAGGATGCCGCATAACGTCCTATTTCATTCTTCTCCTCGATATTCAATGATGATTTTGTCTCTACATCCTCTTCCAAGGTAGCTATATTCTCTAATACTGTTGCTCCTCCATGTACCTTGTTAAGCTTCCCCATCTCATGTAGTGTAATAAGATCTCTTCGTATCGTTGATTCCGACGCATTTAGTTCTTTCGTAAGTTCTGTTACTGTTACAGCTTTTCTTTCTTGCAAAACTTGAAGTATTAGGTTGTGTCTTTCCTGTGTTAGCATATTCATTCTCCCCTCGAATTTTCACTACTAGTATAGCATTATAATACCATCATTTTCTTTCAATGTCAATCATATTCTTTCATTTTCAGTCAAATAAGTTCATATGTAATCGTATTTCTATATTATTCTGTCATTTTCATTCATTATAAGTCAAAAGCAGTAATCGCCTATTTTTAAAATAAGAAGGTAAAAAATAAATAGAGTAGCCAAACTACATGAAACCACTCACTGTCTTCTAGACAAAAGGTTCTCATGAAGCTTAACACTCTATTTATTATTATCTTATTATTATCTTTTTATTTATTTTTTACTTATAGAAACATTGAAATTTATTATCATAATTTCCCCAAACAGTACAAGGTTGTTTGCAGAAATAATACGTGCAAAATAAAGACTCTGTAAGATTAAATTCCATAGTTAATTCAAACAATTCTTCAGTTAGGGGTAAAAACAACAACTCTTTACATTTTTCATAATGCTTCAGCGCCTCTCTTCCTGTAATAGACAAGACATTGCGAATTCGTTCTTGTTCTTCTGGTAATAATGTACCATAATACCAATCTACATATGCATGATCTTTACCGTTATCTTCCCAAAGAGCACGCACCATATTCTTTAGCTCTGCCTCCGTTCCCTCAATTACCTTACATTGATACTGACGAAATCCTTCTTCAATTCGTTCAAAGTAAATAGCTCCTTCTTCTACTAATTCCTTCCTATCAATAGCACCTAATAATCTATAGTCTTGTTTATTTGTCATCTTATCCTCCTACTCTCATTAGTTCTTTGATAATTAACAATAAAAATTCCCATACAAACTAAAACTAATGCTATCAACCCTTTCATCCCAAAAGTCTGGTTATCCTCATTTAAAAATATAGATGATAATATTACTCCACTGATTGGATTAACAAATCCAAAAACCGCAACTTTAGATACCGGATTATATTTTAAAAGAATTCCCCATAGCGCGTATGCCACAGCTGACACCATAGCTAGATAAATTAACATACCAATTCCTTTACCAGTAATAACTGTAAGTTTTCCGCCCCATACTCCCCCAAGTAACATCATAATAAGGCCACCCACAAAGAATTGATAGCCACTTAATACTACTGGATTTTCATCTTTAGAATAACTTTTTATAAAAACTGATGATATTGCGTTTGCTACTGCACTTAACAAAACGAAACCTTCACCAGTAAACTTCATATGCAAATCTAATCCATCTTTAGCAAGGTTAATAATTACAACACCAGCAAATCCAAGTATACATCCAATAATCTTTTTCCAAGATAGTTTTTCTAGCCTAAAGAACACACATGCAATAATGATTGATATAAATACATTCGAACCTCCAATAATGGCAGCCTTCACTCCCGATGTATTCGCTAATCCTATATAAAAGAAAATATATTGTAATACCGTTTGAAACAAAGATAATATAAAAATCTTATTCAATGATTGTCTCTTTGGTGTTAAAATCTTGCGACTCATCACACTTCCTAATACTATAGTAAAGATTCCTGATAACGCGAAACGACACCCCGCAAATAAAATCTGAGACGCAGAATCGTTTCCACCAATTCCAAAATATCCATATCCTATCTTAATTGCTGGAAATGCACTCCCCCATAATATACAACATATTGTTGCAATCAAGCATACAATCGCTGTATTCTCCAAATAATTGCCTTTTAGTTTCCCATCTGTCATTGTAATATCCAACCCTTTCATGAATGACCTATTGTGTAAATAAAATTAGTTCTGTTTTCTTCCAGCCCCCTTTTGATTACATCTGCTTCCTTACAACCTTATATTCATCATCAAGTTGGAAATACGGACAATTATAGAATTTATCTTGTAAAAATCGGACCATCTCATCTTCATCTAAATTTACTTCACACTGATAGTATCCATATTCTTCATCATATACATAGTTGCTACAACATTCGCAATTTGATTTTGTCTTGGGATTCATCTTATAACTCCTTCTTCTTATATTATAATAAAGTAGATAAGCAAAACTCTCAATAAACTAGACTTACTTCTTAGCTGACGTACTATGACTAAGAAACGATAGCGAAACATCTATAGTACTTCTTAGTGTGTACTGCATAACCTAGGAATGCCAGGCATGGAATCCTGGCAAGCCGTGCGATGTTGTAATTAACAATTTTAATTAACCTTTATGTCATCGCACTAGGGAGGCAGCATGCCGAATCGAAGGCGTTTCCGTAACTTATAGATATCTTGAGTACACACTTAGAAGTACTTAGGTGTGCAGCGTGTTTCGTGTCATAGTACGTCAGATAAGAAGCCATGGAAACTTAAATAGAGTTTTGCCTCACGAAAAATGGTAATCTAAATATATGTCATTTAGATTACCACATTAAATTCTATATTACAAGTTTCCTAATTTCGATTAAAAAATTAATTCTTAGCTGCGCCATCTACGGATAAAACAACACCAGTGATATAACTCGACATATCACTGCCTAAGAATACGAATGCATCAGCTACTTCTTCAGGCTCACCCATTCTACCAAGTGGAATTGTATTAATTAATGGTTTAATAAGAGCCTCTGGCAAACTAGAAACCATATCTGTTCTTGTAATGCCGGGTGCTACTGCATTGACACGAATATGATAAGGTGCTAGTTCTAGTGCTAATGATTTTGTCATACCATTAACCGCAAACTTAGAAGTTGGATATCCACAACCAGTACTTTGTCCAAAGAGGCTAACCATTGAACTTGTATTAAGAATAACTCCACCACCTTGTTCTTTCATAAACTCAGCAACAACTTGAGAACAATAGAAAACAGCATTTACATTCAAATCCATAATCTTTTGAAAATCTTCTTGTTTGTAGTCAAAGATTGAATCTCTAGAGGATATACCAGCATTATTTACTAAGATATCAATTGAACCATACTCTTTCTTTACATTCCCAAAATCTTTCTTAATATCTTCCGGATTACATAGATCAGTCCAGATACCAGATACCTTACATGAAGGATCTTCAGCCTTTAATGCTTCTACTGCTTTCTTCGCTGTCTCTTCTCTTGAACCAGAAAGTACTACTGTAGCTCCCTGTTCCAAATACTTTTTAACGATTGCTAATCCAATACCTCTTGTTCCACCTGTTACAATTGCAACTTTTCCATCAAGTAACTTCATAGTGTTGTCCTCCTATTGAACAATGTTCTTAAATAAATAACATCACTCTTGTACATAATGTATTTATTATTAAATCGCCTATGGCGTTTTAACCGAAATTAC
>NZ_CBDLAM010000032.1:0-27002 GCF_965301125.1 Anaerosporobacter sp.
GCAAACATAGTATTATGTTTGTCTTACAACTCTTTTTATATTCGCAAATTTCAACAACAAATTCATTTATTCTAGATAAATTTTCAACTGATGTGTCTCTTTTTTCATTTGTAACTTTCTTATTGCTTTTGCTTCAATCTGACGAATACGTTCTCTTGTTACATGATAGATTCTACCAATTTCTTCGAGCGTCCAGATTTCTCCATCATATAATCCAAATCGAAGTTTAATCACCATCTGTTCTCGATCATTTAATGTTAAAAGTATATTCTCAATCTCTTTCTGAAGCATCTTATGTTCTGTCACCCTATATTGCTCGGGTTCTTCATCAGCGGTTATAAAGTCACCTAGTGTTGTATCCTCATCTTCACCAACTGGATTATCTAATGACAATGTATCACCATATAGTTGCATGATTTCATCAATTCTTTTCGTAGAATTTCCAGTTAAATCAGATAATTCTTCTGATGTGGGGCTACGTCCATTTTCCGCAGTGAATTGTCGCATTATCCTTCCTAAACGATTCATATTCTCGCGCATATGAACAGGAATGCGAATCGTCTTTGACTGATCAGATATAGCTCTAGAAACAGATTGTCGAATCCACCACATTGCATAAGTACTGAATTTAAAACCCTTTTTATACTCAAACTTGTCCACTGCTTTCATCAATCCCATATTTCCCTCTTGAATCAAATCCAGCATTGACATTCCACTTCCTCTAGCATATCGTTTTGCAACACTGACTACTAAACGAAGATTTGAATCAATTAATTGTTTCTTAGCAGTTTCATCGCCTTTTTCTATCTGTATGGCCAGGGATCGTTCTTCCTCTGGCGTCAATACTGGTATCTTTCCTATTTCCTTAAGATATACTTTTAGCAAATCGTCCGTTAAACCCTCGTCAAGTATAGGCTCTTCTGCATAGTCTTCTTCATTATCTTCTTTTACTTCTTCATCTATTATTTCCTCTTCTAAGGAAACTTCATTATTGAGTTCTTCTTTCACCATCATATCAACCTTACTTCCATGTATGAAATACATTGAATAAAAATACGTTGTAAAATACATTTGTATAAATGTATCTTTTAAGTTTCTTCAGCAAGACAACACGATATATAATCAACAACGTCTTTTTTATCCATATCCAATACAATTGCGAATTCACCATAAAGGCTGTCTTCGGCTAATTTAAAATATTTCTCATCAGAGGCAGTAGCTTTCTTACCTTCTGCTAGTCGTGATTGCTTTCTTAGATAAAGTGCCTTTATCATTCGAATTAGATCTATACTATTATTTTCTTTGATCGCATTCTTATAGATCTCTTCACGTTCACGGTCATCTTGTATCCAAAGTGGTTCACATTGCTTCATATAATTAATGAGCTCCATAACCTTAGCTCTTGTTATAATAGGACGCATCTTAACTTTATTATTTTCTACTGGTGTTATAATTCTACTACCAGATACATATACTGGTGCCAAAGTATAGTATAATTTTTCATTAATATTAGAAGATGATTCCATTGGTCCTACCTTTTCTACTTTACACACGCCATTTAATCCATAGACTAAATAAGTTCCTACTTCAAACATGTTTCCATCTCCTCTTGAATTTGGTATACTACATATATATATATTTTAACAAATTATCGTTTCCCATGTAAGGGAAATTCGACTCCAGTAGAAAAATTTGTGAATTATTCTAGCAATATATCACAAGGTTTTTGTTCAGTTTTACTGAATGCTAATACATAAGAAAGTCCTACGAACTATTCTTTGATATATAATTCATAGGACAACCCATTGTCTTTTAGCCATAATTTTCTTTCTTTATATTCTGGGCAAACCTTTGATACATTATCCCAAAATTCTTTTGAGTGATTCATCTCTATTCTATGAGCAAGCTCATGAATCACTACATAATCTAGTATCTTGTTAGGCATCATAACTAGATGCCAATTAAAATTCAAATTTCCTGAACTACTACAACTTCCCCATCTACTCTTCTGACTTCTAATAGAAATTCTACCATACGTGACACCCATTGCTTTGGCATATTGATTTACACGCATTGCAATTATATTCCTAGCGTTTTTCTTATACCATGATTCAAGACATCCTAAAACAAAATCAGAATCCAACAGGGGTGTTTCTATAAGAAGTATAGATTCCTCTTTCACTGATATATCCGCGGATTTTTTTGAGGGGCTGTATTCAACATGTAAGCGAAATGTTCGATCTAAGAAGGGTAATAACACACCCTCTCTTACTTCAATTCCTTTTCGCTTTCTTGTTGCTTGCTTTTGATATGCATGATATATCCAATCAGCTTTATTTTCTAATAAGCGTATTACCTCTGCTCTTGTTGCTCTTAATGGTATCTTTACTGTAACTTTACCTCCAACTGCAATCTCGATAGCTAAGGTTTTCCTCTTCGAGCGAACGAGTTCATATGGAATCTTTAAATCGGTATAATAGATGCCATCTTCTTTAATTTCAACATTGAACTTATTAATTTTGTCCTTCTTGTATTCTCTATTCATTATGGTCTTCCTTAATTTACTCTCGATAACTCCTTATAAAGCTATAAATAAATGCTAACAGTGGTGTAGCAAACCTACTATTAGCATTTATCTTACCTATTTTCTTGTAAATCCTTTATATCGGGTTCCTTGAAAAGTAAGTTTTCCAAGATCCCCTTCTACTAAAATACCATACTCATCTCCTGGCACCTCAAACTCCAATCGGTCACCGCTTTCAAATTCGAATGTAATATAATAATCTGTAGATGAACTGTTCGTAAACATAGTATTATCATCATTTAAACTAGATGAACTACTTCTAACTTTCATTCTTTTAGCTACGATCTTAGCCTCTACCGTTAATACTGGAGAGTTATTGTTAATTTTCCATTGTTTTATTCCACCGAGTATTCCTACAACGAACAAACCAAGAATTAATGCAAAGATAATAAAAAAAATAACGATAAAACCATTGAAAAATAGAGCATTTCCTTGTCCCAAAAATTTCATACTTATACTCCCCATCTACTTCTATAATGAATTTATTTTATTAATCCGAAGTATAATAAGACTAATATACCTAATACAATCCGATACCACCCAAATACCTTGAAATCATGTTTCTTAATATAGCTCATTAAGAATTTGATTACTATTACGGATACTATAAAGGCAACAATCATACCAGTCAATAATATTATTACTTCCATACCAGTCGTAGGTAAACCGTATTTCACCATTTTAAGCAAACTTGCACCAAACATAACCGGTACAGCTAAGAAGAATGTAAACTCCGCAGCGACACTTCGTGAAACACCAATTAAGATAGCTCCCAATATGGTAGCTCCTGAACGACTAGTTCCAGGGAATACAGCTGCAATTAATTGGAACAAACCAATTATAATAGCTGCATTAAATGTAATTTCTGATAAAGAATTGATATGTGGTTTTCTCTTATGATTTACGTTTTCAATTATAATAAATGCTACCCCAAATATAATTAATGCTAAAGAAATCACCTGATAATTATAAAACAAATCCTCAATAACATCATCAAATAACAAACCAATCACAGCTGCCGGAAGACAGGCTACAAAAATTTTGATCCACATCATAAAGGTGTCTTGTTTGATGTAATTCTTCTCTTTTTTTGAGAATGGCCATAACTGATTCCAAAACAAAACTACTACAGCTAATATAGCTCCCAGTTGGATTACAACTTCAAACATACTGAAGAATTCATCCCTGACATCTAGTTTTACAAACTCATTTAGCAGAATCAGATGTCCTGTACTACTTATTGGAAGCCACTCTGTGATTCCCTCCACAATACCAAAGAGAATAGCCTTCAAAAATTCTAACATATGTTACGTTTCTCCTCTCACTCTCACTTTAAGTAATTTTTCAATGATAGTCTATAAACTAATCATAAGTAATTTAATGAACATATTCATTAACTTTACTAATTATACTTTATGGTTGATTTTAGTGCAATTGGTATTCTCTTATCTTAATTAAATATTAAGAGTACTGGAGCAAATATTTACCCCAGTACTAAGACTCCATTATAATTCTATGCGGTATATTCTGAAAATAGAAATACAAATTATTATCTATATGACTATTGTTTTCTTATACAATACGTTTGAATTTCTTTTCAATTTCATATTTACTCATGGAGATAATTATTGGTCTACCATGCGGGCAATGATATGGATTTTCAAGTCCTAATAACTGATCAATCAAAGCATTCACTTCTTCAAATGATAATTTATTATTTCCTTTAATAGCAGCTTTACATGACATGGATGCAGCCTTTTCTAATATGGATACTGCAAGATTAGAATGACTTTCATCAACTAATGAATCGATTAATTCTATTAAATAATCCTTTTCTGCAATTCCTAAAAGGTTATTGGGGATTGCTCGAACGGAATATTCTTTACCACCAAAATGTTCGATTTCAAAACCTACCTCATTTAATATTTCCATATGCTTTTTCAACACTTCTTCTTCACGCATAGATAATGAAATAATAATAGGTGGTTGTAACATCTGTGATGCAACTTCTTTATTGTTATAAGAATTTATTAGTTTCTCATATAAAACCTTTTCATGAGCAGCATGTTGATCAATCATAAACATCTTGTCTTCGTATTCAACGATCCAATACGTATTAAATACTTGTCCAATTATTCTATGTTTGCTCCTAGCTACCTCGGAAATCATTTTTTCTTCAAACAGATTTATTTGTTCTGCTCTTTTATCGGCTAGTTGTTCCATCTCCATTTTTTCTTTTGTTTCCACTATACTATCAACTTTATTATAATCAAAATTATTACTATCATTAACCGCATTATGTGCTGTTGTATAGTCAGGTGTTTCACGTACGGAATGTTTTAGATTTTCTTCAATTGCAACCTGTGGGTTTTTAATGATTGTATCAAATTTACCAATTTCTGTTGTATTAACAAGCTCTTTTTTTGTGTTGTCTACTCTTGTAGAGTACTGACTTGCACTTATTGGGTTATCTTCTACTTTTGTAGTTTCTTTTGGTGGTATTCTATCTACATTTGTAGAATTATGATTTTGGTTCTTGTAATTCATTTCTTGCAAACGTTTTTTCTCAAATGGCTCTGGTACATTCTCAATACGTTTGATTTCTTCCTTCTCTTCTACTAATGATACAGCAGGTATTAATTCCTTACCTGCAAGTATATCTTTGATGGAATGATATACTGCTCCATAAACTTCATCATTATTACGGAATCGAATCTCCATCTTAGTTGGATGTACATTCACATCAATGAATTCACCAGGTATGTTTAGTAGTATTGCTGTAAATGGATAACGATGTTGCATTGTATAGGGTTTATAAGCCTCTTCAATGGCTTTATTAATAATTCCGCTCTTTACATAACGGCCATTGATATAATAATTCTCATAATTACGATTACCTCGAGATATCACTGGTTTTCCTATATATCCATAAACTTCTACATTCTCAGTAACTTCTTTCACTTCTACAATATTAGATGCTATCTCGCGACCATAGATATTATATACAAGATCCTTTAGATTACCATTTCCGGATGTGTGCAGCTTCACTTGATTGTTACTCATGAATTTGAATGAGATATTCGGATGAGAAACTGCAATTCTTTCAATAATATCTGCGATATAAGAAGCTTCCGTTGTAGCACTCTTTAAGAATTTACGTCTAGCTGGTGTATTGTAAAATAAGTTACGAATTATGAAAGTTGTACCCTCTGGACACCCAATTTCCTCCAATGCCTTCTCTTCTCCACCTTCTATGACGTACCTAGTTCCTGTTAATTCTCCTGGTGTTTTCGTAACAAGCTCAACTTGTGCAACGGAAGATATACTTGATAATGCTTCACCTCGAAATCCCAGGCTCGACACATGTAGTAAATCAAGGGCAGAACGTATCTTACTAGTAGAATGTCGCAGGAATGCTACCTTGATGTCATCTTTAGAAATACCACTACCGTTATCAGTTATACGTATGAAACTAATTCCACCTTCTTTGATTTCCACCGTAATGGCGTTAGCTTTGGCATCAATGGCATTCTCAATTAATTCTTTAACAACAGCTGCAGGTCGTTCAATAACTTCCCCTGCAGCGATTTGATTAATGGTATTCTGGTCTAATAACTCAATTTTAGCCATGTTAATCACCGTTCTTTCTATCCTCTAATCTGTTTCTGTAATTTATATAACGTATTCATTGCGTCCATTGGTGTCATATTTGCTACATCTAAGCTTTTAATTTCTTCTATTACTTGATTAGTTGAATCTACAGTAAAGAAAGATAATTGCCCTTCGACAGCTTTCTTAGTGTTTTTATTACTAACAGTTTGACTCGAAGTTTCTCTTACTTGTGAAGTATTATCTACTGAACTATTATCATGCGATTTATTGTCATCTATTGATACAACCGAACTCTCTTTATCAAGAAGGGAATCCGACATCTGTTTCACTTTATAGGTAATGTCATTATTACTTAATTCATCAACGATTTCTCTAGCACGTCCTAAAACAGCATCAGGAACCCCGGCTAATTTAGCAACTTGGATACCGTAACTCTTATCCGCTCCACCTTTGATAATCTTACGTAAGAATACGATATCTTCACCTTGTTCTTTCACTGCGATACAATAGTTATTAACACCACTTAATTTGCCCTCTAATTCGGTAAGTTCATGGTAGTGTGTTGCGAACAGTGTCTTCGCCCCAAGTAACTTCTTATCACTGATATGTTCAATAACAGCCCAAGCAATACTCAAGCCATCAAATGTACTTGTTCCTCGACCAATTTCATCTAGAATCAATAAACTATTCTTTGTTGCATTTCTAAGGATGTTTGCAACCTCTGTCATCTCTACCATGAATGTACTTTGACCAGACGCTAAATCATCGGAAGCGCCTACTCTAGTAAAGATACGATCTACAATACCAATCTCAGCGCTATCTGCAGGTACATAACTTCCTACTTGAGCCATTAATACAATCAGCGCTGTCTGTCTCATATAAGTAGATTTACCAGCCATATTAGGACCCGTGATAATTGATACGCGATTATTGTCGTTATCTAAGAAAGTATCATTGGCTACGAATAAATCATTATCTATCATCTTCTCTACAACAGGATGACGCCCATTCTTAATCTCAATAATACCGCTTTCATTCATCTGAGGTTTAACAAAGTTATTTCGTTCAGCTACAAACGCCAATGAAGCAAATACATCAATCTTAGCAACCGCTTTCGCTGCCATCTGAATACGTTTTACTTCTTCTGCTATTTTGTCCCTAACTTCACTGAATAGATTGTATTCTAAATTGAATAATTTATCTTCTGCTCCAAGAATCATATCTTCTAATTCTTTCAATTCTGGTGTGATGTATCGTTCCGCGTTTGCTAATGTTTGCTTTCTTGTCCATGATTCTGGTACAAGATTTTGATAAGAATTCGTTACTTCAAGATAATAACCGAAAACCTTATTAAACTTAATCTTAAGATTCTTAATACCTGTTTGTTCTCGTTCTTTTGCCTCTAAATCTGCTAACCACGACTTACCATCTGTTTTGGCTCGTCTTAGTCGATCCACTTCTTCGTTATACCCTTCTTTAATAATACCGCCTTCTTTAAGGGATATTGGTGGCTCTTCTTCAATGGAATCTGAAATAAGAGAGCAGATATCTTCAAGGGTATCTAATTCAGAATCAATTTCTTTCATTAAGGAACAAGAGAATTCAGATAAAAGTAATTTGATAGATGGCAACATTGATAAAGAAGCACGAAAAGCTATCAAATCTCGTGGATTTGCACTCTTATAACTTACTTTACTAATTAAACGTTCTAAATCATAGATTGGGTTTAAATATTCTCTTATCTCTTCTCTTGTAATTACAGATTGGTTAATCTCCTCAATACAATCTAATCTTTCCTTAATTAAATCCATATCGATTAATGGCTGTTCTACATAACTACGAAGTAATCTAGCACCCATAGCTGTCTTAGTCTTATCAAGTACCCATAATAACGAGCCTCTTTTTTGTTTTTCACGCAAAGTCTCCGTTAGCTCAAGATTTCTTCTTGTTGAACTATCAAGAAGCATATATTTGCTAGTGATATAAGGCTGGATGTGTGTAAGATGTGATAGAGAATTCTTCTGTGTTTCATACAGATATTGTAGCACCGCTCCTGCAGCTATTACTCCAAATTCATAATCACGTAATCCTAGTCCATCTAAGGATGATACCGTAAAATGCTCTTTCAAACTCTTCTGGCACATCTCATCATCAAAGTACCAAGAGTCTTGAGAGGACACAGCAATTTTCAAGCGTTCTCTCAGATCTACAATATCAACACCTGATATCAAGAAAGCTTCATTACATATAATCTCAGTTGGTAAAAATTTATTAATTTCATCAAGAAGCTTCTTCTTCGTATCTACTTCTGTTACATAGTAATCTCCTGTTGTTATATCAACAAAGGATATCCCGATTCCACTTTCTGAATAGAAGATGCCACAAAGGTAATTATTCTTTGTTTCATCAAGTGCTTGTGTATTCAAATTTGTACCTGGTGTTACAATACGAATAACATCACGTTTTACAATTCCTTTTGCAAGCTTTGGATCTTCCACTTGCTCACAAATTGCTACTTTATAGCCACGACTGATCATCTTGCTAAGATAACCCTCTACGGCATGATAAGGAACGCCACACATAGGTGCGCGTTCCTCTTGTCCACAGTTCTTTCCTGTTAATGTAATTTCTAATTCTTTCGCACATATTGTTGCATCTTCGAAGAACATCTCATAGAAGTCTCCTAGGCGATAGAACAGAATACAATCTTTATATTGGTTCTTAATCTCCATATATTGTTGCATCATTGGAGTTAATTG
This sequence comes from Anaerosporobacter sp., assembly GCF_965301125.1. Lineage (NCBI taxonomy): Bacteria > Bacillati > Bacillota > Clostridia > Lachnospirales > Lachnospiraceae > Anaerosporobacter > Anaerosporobacter sp. The sequence goes on from NZ_CBDLAM010000032.1 coordinate 8,956, forward strand.
CATAATATCAACCTTTCCTTTTCTCTTGTCTCTCTTACATTGTTTCCCAAGTTCCATTCTTAAGGAAATCATTCGCTGCGTTCGTTGCCTGATCAATAATTTCTTTCTTATATCCAATCATTCCAAGTAACTTAATAGCATTTCTAGATTGTGCTCTTCCCGTATATAATTGATAATCAAATAAGACATCATTATCTACAACTTCTTCTTGGAAATGATAATTTGAAAAATGTTTTTCTAATATATATGTTAATTCAATATCATGTGTAGCCGCAAAACAAAGAACATAACCTTCTGATAAACTCTTAAGAATCTGTGCAGAAGCAGCTACTCTTTCTAACGTGTTGGTACCACGTAATACTTCATCAACAAAACATAATATTGGTGTATCATCATTCATCGCATCTAAGATACGTTTTAGTGATTTAATCTCAACTATATAATAACTTTCATTGTTGAACAGATCATCGCGTAATGCCATTGAGGTAAATACCCGGTAGTAATTCCCACGATAACTACGGCTTGTACTCGTGTAGATTGTTTGAGCTAGAATTGCATTAATAGCAAGTGTCTTAATAAAAGTGGACTTACCTGATGCGTTAGAGCCTGTAATAAGAACACTTTGTTTTTCACTTATGGTATTAGCTACCGGTTCATCGATTAATGGATGATATAAATCTTTTGCATCCACGAATGGTTTACTACGATTAACTAACTCAGGTACAGAGTAATAATCTAATAATTCACGGAATGAAGCAGCCGCAACCATACTCTCAAGGTAGCCCATTGTCTCATAGATTAATTCTAACTGTCCACTATTCTGCTTAATAATATCTATCATTTTACTAAATTTGATTAAGTCTGTATGGAAAAGCATTCTTTCATAGTCAAGTAAGCTATCAAGTAAACTTCCATTCATTGAATTACCAGTACTGATCCATTTTGCATTACGTTTTACATAACCAAAATTTTTAGAGGCTTCAACCATTTTATCTACATAAGGTTGTAAGAATGGATCCTTATTCTTATTAAGATTATCAACGCATCTAAGAATGCGTACAATAAACGCAAGTGTCTTAATATAATTCTCAATCTTAGCTTTTCTCTTATAATATTGATAGATATTATTACATACGGTAACACATACACCTAGAATACCAATTCTCGGATCTAAAGGAATGATTCCAAAGGAAATTATTAAGGACGCGATACAGAAATAATGTTGAGAGACAGAATATTTGTCTAATTTTTTCATACGGTTCATATACTCAAATACTGATATATTTGTAAGTTTTCCTAACCGTTGCATAGTTAATTGGAATCGAATTCTTTCTTCTTCATGTTCTGTGAAGTATTTCATAATACGGTCACGTTCTTTTAATTCGCCTTCCTCAAAAACCATTTGTCTTAACAAATAGTATAGATATTCTTCTCCCACTGAACTCCCTGTATTATTCAGTAACATATAGATATTCTTTAGATCTAAGTCATTAAATGTTATATCATCAATATCTCCCTTATCTACTTTCTTACTGTTGTAGTATCCTTTTAATCCTTCAAAATACTCTGTGGTATATTCCTGATCAGGCACATCGCCAAAGGCTTTCTTAATTCGCTCCCTCCACATTAACGTTCGACGTTTATCTTCACTACGACTGTATATCATTAGTACTATTATCACTAGTAGAACGACTATCGCAAATTCCATTACTATACCCATGTCAATCACAAATTATCTTGTGATGTTGCTTATATTATAGGTTGAAATGATGCAACGCATGGCCCCTTTCATAATATTATAATTTTCAACCTTGCTCTCTCATCATAGCTTTCATTATACAATACAGATTTTAATAATTCAAATGAAATCACCTAGTTTTGCATCCAATACAAAAAGGTGAGGAGTGGCGACTTTCGCCTTACATCCTCACCTTTTTAAATTATAATAAATATTAGTCATTTATAAATCTAACAGCCTTTACAGGTGTACGATAATACATATTACTAATCTTAATACCACTTCTTGGGTTACTTGCATGTATTACTTGACCACCGCCAATATACATAGCAACGTGATTAATTCCACCACCATTACTGTAGAATACCAAATCACCTGGCTTAACGCTTGATGCTGGAATTGTTCTACCACTAGCAGCTTGAGAACGAGATGTTCTAGTAATGTTGTAACCAAAATGTTCATAAATTCTCATTGTGAAACCTGAACAGTCAGTACCATTTGTTAAACTAGTACCTCCCCATACATAACTGTTTCCTAAGAATTGTTTTGCATAAGCAACCATGTTTGCACGTACAGAAGATACACCGTTAGTACCAGCTTCTACTTCTTCTACAAACACACCTTTTGCCAATTGATAAGATAAATCAACGTATTCTTTTGATACAAATCCCTTATCATTATCAATAACAATCTTAACCCACTCGTCATTCATTTTCTTTACTTCCAGCTCTTCGCCTTCTGGAATTAATGTTAAACAAGTTGAGTCTGTATTCGCTTCTTCACGAACTTTTAACGTAGTTGTATTTACTGTTGCTACAATCATACCAACTTCTTTTGCTAATTCTTTTGCTTCATCACCTGTAACAAGATATTCAGATGAAACATATCCAGTAACTTTACCAGATTTAATTTTAGCCCATCCATCATCAGTGATTTTATAGATTTCACAACCAGCGTTCTTAGGGAGCTTACCAATAACTTTCTTATCTTCACCTGGACCTTTACGAATATTAAGATAATTATCTACTTTTGCAATACCTAGATTCTTATAATTAAGAGCAATTGCATCTTCCTTTTCTTTCTCTGTAGCTTCAGCCTCAGTAGGTTCTTCCTCAGGAGCTTCTCCCAATGATTCGTCAGTAGCATCGTCTACCTTCGCATCTTCTGAGTCATCTTGATTTTGAACTACATCTGGGCTAATATTATCTGCTAATGCACCAGCAAAAGCAATTTCATTTGCTGAACTCTTTGAAGTATAATAATCATTTAAAGATACTGAAATACCCGCTACCGGTTCCTCTGAAGTATATGAAACTGCGCTTAATCCAGCTGTGCTAACAGCAACTATTACCGTTCCTGCCACACAAAGTGATGAAATCTTAAGCACTTTTTTGTTAAAGTTCATGTTACGCCTCCTAAACGCTTCTTTACAATCTACTATCTTATATTTTATATCCTATATCTTATCAATTGTAATTACAAAGCCATTAACATATTCTTATGTAACGTAGCAACATGAGTTGTTTTATTCTATTTGTTACATAAATGTTAAATATGTTACGAGATTATTATACCAATACTTATTAAATTTGTCAACTATATGTCAAATCTTTTTAATAATTATGTTAGATATACTATGAATTAACATAATTAGTTGCATTTTGGTAAATAGGGATCAAAATTATTACAAAACTAATACATACTTATCATATATTTACATATACTTTAGTCCCAAGTTTTCCATATGTCAGGTTCGTAACCTACGGTTGCTTTTTTACCATTTCTAACGATAGGAGTCTTAAATAATTTAGGATTCTCTAATAACTTTTCCTCCTTATCTTCCTCAGCAAGATATTTAATCAATAGGTAGGTTTGTTGGTCTTTTGTTTTTTCATCAATCAGCTTGTCCATCCCACCAACTGCCTGTTTAACACTATTATATTCACCTTTACTCATTCCCTTTTGCGCCATGTCTATAAATTGAAATGGAATATTTCTTTCTTTAAAGTAACGCTGTGCCTTCTTTGTATCAAAGCATTTAGATTTACCAAATATCTGTATATTCATTTTAAACCTCCATAATAATACTAACTCTTATATCTTACTTTTCGTAATTATACATAGGAATCCGTTACATTGCAACTAAAAGAAAACTGCCAAATTAACAAGTTTATGACTTATTAATTCGGCAGCTATAAAGGGGTTTTAAATGATAATACAGATTAATCCTCCATTACTATCATTGATAACCTTTTGCAATGTCTCTTGTAACTTCACTTGACTTTCATCATTCATATTATGTGCTTTGTTGTTAATTCCCTCATCAACAAGCTGTTTAATGGATTTACCAAATATATTAGTATCCCAGATTCCTTCTGGTTCTTCTTCAGCACTTTCTTTAATGTAGTTAATTAAGTCATTGGCTTGTTCTTCACTACCTACAATCGGTGCGATTTCGGTCTCTATGTTGGCACGAATCATGTGTATTGATGGAGCAACCGCTTTGATTTTAACTCCGTACTTATTACCATGCTTAATTACCTCTGGTTGCTCAATTGAGATTTCCTCTCTCATAGGTGTAACAACACCGTAGCCTTTATACCGAACATCTTCCATCGCAGAACCAACTTTAGAATATTCATTCTTCTTTGCAGCTAACTCACGTAATGTAGCTATTAATTGATATTCTCCTTCGATCGGAGTTCCAATAAGGTCACTAAGAATTTGATAATAATATTTATCATCAAAGTCAACGAAAATCTTAACACTACCATCTTGCATAGAAACTTTGTCAATCTTACAACGTTTTATGTATTCAGAATCACATTTCACATTCTCAGATTTTACATCACGAATTAGATTAACCCGCTTCATAATGTCTTTAACACCATTAATCAAATCCATCTTAAGCCAATGGGTCTGTGGTAACATCTCTACCCATTTTGGAATGAAGAAATCTAATTCTGCAATTGGGAATTCGTTAAGTATCGTTTCCATGATCGCATTGATGTCATCTTTTCTTAACTGCTCACAATTAACAGGCATAACAGCAACATTATATTTCTCCATAAGTCTCTCAGCAAGAGCTCTTGTATCATCGGAATACGGTTTATTCGTATTAAGAAGTACAATGAAAGGTTTATTTATTTTCTTAAGTTCAGCGATTGTCTTCTCTTCTGCATTTAGATAATTTTCTCTTCTTAAATCACCAAAGCTTCCATCGGTAGTAACCACGATGCCAATTGTAGAATGTTCACTAATAACCTTTTGAGTTCCAAGTTCTGCTGCTTGGGTAAAAGGAATTTCATGATCAAACCATGGTGTCTTAACTAAACGTTCTTGTTCGTTTTCTATATGGCCAGATGCCCCATCTACCATAAAACCAACACAATCAATCAATCGAATATTAACGTTCGCTTCGTCTGATAAACTAATCTGTGCTGCTTCTTTTGGGATGAACTTTGGCTCTGTTGTCATAATCGTTTTGCCAGCTGCACTTTGAGGAAGTTCATCAATAGCACGTTCCTTACTATGAACATCTTCAATATTAGGAATAACCAGCAAATCCATAAATCGCTTAATGAATGTTGATTTTCCTGTTCTAACAGGACCAACTACACCGATATAGATCTCACCACCTGTACGGACCTGTATATCTTTGTATACATTATAGCCATTTGCTATAGAAATATTGTCCATGAATATACCCCTTCCATATATGTACATGACTTCGTCATTTGTACAATATATGCGAAAGAGATTTTTATTATACCTGTTTCCTTATATTTTCTTAATTAACCTTACTTCATGTCCTCCAAAAATATGAGACAAATTCTTTAAGGCCCCTTGTCTGAAATAGACAAGGAGCCTTTATTATAGGACAATAGAAAGTTTACATAACATGTTTTCTATTGTTTCACATATGAAACAGTCGTTTCATAAAAATCTCTATTCAATTTTTTCATATTAACTGGTTTGAATTGTTCATCCACGAAGCAATGTTCAGATTCTCCAACAGTTGTAATTTCATCTGTACCAAATTTCTTAATTTCATAACCTAATACCAACTTAATTCCATTAAAAGAGATTACTTTTGTTTCGATCTCAACAGTTTCTCCGAATTTAACAACCGTTTTATACTTACAACTTACACCAAGTACTGGTGATATAATTCCCATCTCTTCCATCTTATCATATGGAAATCCGATTTTTCCTAAAAAATCCATGCGTGCTTCTTCAAACCAACGCACATAATTTGAATGATGTACAATTCCCATCTTATCTGTTTCATAATACTTTACTTCGCGTATATAAGCCATTTTCCTATCTTCCTTCATAAGTATACTTATCTTATCTGTCCGTTACCCATAATGATATACTTAGTAGTAGTTAGTGCAAGTAATCCCATAGGTCCTCGAGCATGTAGTTTTTGCGTACTAATTCCAATCTCAGCACCAAAACCAAATTCAAATCCATCTGTAAATCTTGTAGATGCATTCACGTAAACTGCAGCTGCATCAATTTCATTCAAGAATTTCATAGAATTAGCATAGTCTTTCGTTATAATAGCTTCTGAGTGTTTCGTATTATAGCGATTAATATGAGTAATAGCCTCATCAATATCATTTACGATACGCAAGGATATAATTGCATCTAAGTACTCCATTCCCCAGTCTTGCTCGGTTGCAGGTACAAGTTCTTTACAAATCCTACATGCTTCTTCATCTCCGCGGATTTCAACTTGCTTAACGGCCAATCTCTTTTGAATAAGAGGAATGATTTCATTTGCAATATTCTTATGAATTACAAGTGATTCACAAGCATTACACACTCCATAACGCTGTGTTTTTGCATTCTCAATAATATTAAGAGCCATATCGATATCGGCAAATTCATCTATGTACACATGACAGTTACCTGTTCCAGTTTCAATAACAGGAATCGTGCTGTTCTCTACTACAGCTTTGATTAATCCAGCGCCACCACGAGGTATTAACACATCCACATATTGATTTAATCGCATGAACTCTGTTGCTGTTTCATGATCTGTCTTTTCTAATAATTGAATTGCATATTCACATAATCCACACTCTTTTAATGCATTCTGTATTACATTAACGATTGCTTTATTAGAATTAATTGCATCACTGCCCCCACGGAGAATTACTGCGTTACCTGTTTTAAAACAAAGACCAAATGCATCTGCAGTAACATTAGGTCTAGATTCATAGATAATTCCAACTACCCCAAGAGGAACTCTTCTTTGACCAATCTGAAGACCATTCGGTCTAGTTTTCATAGAAATTAATTCACCAATTGGGTCTTCCAAAGCTACTATTTGCTCTAAACCCACTGCCATTCCTTCAATACGTTCTTTTGTAAGACGTAATCGATCAATTAAAGATTCTTTCATCCCATTTTGTTTTGCATTAGCAATATCAATATCGTTTGCTCCTATTAATTCATTTGCATGTACTCTAAGTGCACTTGCAGCAGCTAATAAACCCTCATTCTTTCTGGTTACACCAATACGGTTCATAAAGCTAGCAGCTTCTCTTGCCTTACTACCTATCTCTTCTAGATAACTCATAGATCATACTCCTTTCATTCATCTGTTATGATACCATCTATTTTTTCATCAAAACTTTCTATATCAACATGTTCAAATACCTGAAAATCATATGCAAAGGCGATCTTTAAACCAATTCTATCAGAATACTTATGTATATAGCGGTCATAATATCCTCCACCATATCCAATGCGATTACCAGTCTTGTCAAATACAAGGCCAGGTACAATCATTAGATTAGAAGAGTTCCATTCAGGATTCTCACTTACAGGATTATTGACTATAGGTTCAAGAATCCCGAACGCCCCTTCTGATAATTGTTCTAGACTTGTTATCTCATGAAATTCCATTGTATCATCAATAACTTTGGGAACTGCTACACGTTTTTTATCTTCTAATATATGCTTTATAATTCCGATTGTATTAACTTCTTGATTATAGGATACATATAGATATTATTTGCTTGCTTATAATATGGTTGTGCAAAGAATTTGTCAGCAATTCGCTTGCTTCTTACTTCTATCTCATCCTCAGATAGATTTTTCTTCAATTCTTTGATATATCTTCTAATTTCATGTTTCCCCTTCATTCCCACTCACCAAATCTTTCAGTAACATTACTTCTAATGCTTCTTTTTCTTTGTTAATGGTGTAATCGTTCCATCTTCATTCTGGATAGAGATATTATCAAGTGAACTTTGAAGATCTGCTCTAATTGCAGCGATATAAGCACTACGTAATTCCGCTTGTTCTTTCTTTTCTTCTTCTGTTAAACCTACTTCTTTCATCTTCTTATATAATTCATTAATTCTTTTGATTGATAAATCGTCCATTTATATATCCTCTCTTACATTGCCTGTATTGTTTGTATACTATTAAGGTCTTTACTTATCTTTCGATGAGCTATATTGCTTCGTAGCAATATAATCTAATAAATTAAAATCTTCACTTTTACGTTGTTTGAATAAGGTTCCAATTGATTTGCCTGCCATTATATCATTGATAATGTAGACGTCTTCACCATTTGCAATAATCATATCTGTACCAGCATTAGTTGCAATCTTAGCAGCTGATAATTTCGTTGCCATCCCACCAGTACCAACACTGCTTGAAGATCCTTTACCCATTGAGCATAACTCGTCTGTTAATTCTTCCACTACATCTATGAATGTAGCATCGGGATTTTTACGTGGGTCATCTGTATACAAACCATCAATATCAGACATTAATATTAATAAATCTGCATCGATTACAGAAGCAACAATTGCTGATAACGTATCATTGTCACCGAATTCTAGTTCCAATTCATCTGTACTAACAGTATCATTCTCGTTTACTATAGGAATTACACCATAATTTAATAACTCCTCAAATGTATTTCTTGTATTCGTTCTACTTATATCATTAATCATTGTATACTTAGTCATTAAAATCTGGGCAGGAACTTGATTATATTCTGCTAAAAGTTTTTGATAAACCATCTTTAATCTAGCTTGTCCAACAGCAGCACATGCTTGTTTTATCTTCGTCTGTGTGGGCTTTTGTGTAAGACCTAGAGTCTTTCTCCCAACAGCAATAGCACCTGAAGATACTAGAACAACTTCTTTACCTTGATTTCTAAGGTCTGATAAAACACGAACCAATTGTTCCACCTTCATCAAATTCAAGCTACCTGTTGCCGGATGAGTAATTGTTGATGATCCTATTTTAATAACAATTCGCTTTTTATCTTTTAAAAACTCTCTCTTGTTCATTCTAATACAATTCCTTCCCGCCATAGTTTGTTTATACTACCTAATTCATGTAGTTAAACGGTATAGCTACCAATAATAATAACACATTGACAAATTACTGGCAACTCTTAACTAGTATAAGGATTTATATTTATGCACAATCATCTCATAAACTTTAATTCCATCCATTGCTGCTGATGTTATACCTCCTGCATAACCAGCACCTTCACCGCATGGATATACTCCAGCAATATTTGACTCAAATGTTTCATTTCGTCTCATTTTAATTGGCGACGAGGTTCTTGTCTCTACCCCTAGCATTATTGCATCTGGTTTATCAAAACCTTGTATCTTTTTATCAAATGCATGCACCCCTTCAATGATTGACTGGCATACATAATCAGGTAAACAATTACGTATATTCGCCAAGGTGTACTCTCCTTTTAAATTTGGAGTCATACTTCCAAACTCTGTACTTGGTCTATTTGCTTCAAAATCACAGAATAACTGAACTGGTACTTTTCCCTTACCTTCTTTGTAGGCAAGACTTTCCCATTTTCTTTGAAACTCCATTCCTGCAAGTGGTGTATCACCATCAAAATCTTCTGGATTTACCGTTACAATAATAGCACTATTAGCATTCTTTTCAGCACGATCATAGTTATTCATGCCATTAACTACTAATCTTTCTTCTTGGCTGGAGGCATTTAATACAAATCCACCAGTAAACATACAGAAGTAATACACACCTCGACCGTTACTTGTTTGATGTGTTACTTTATATTCCGCAGCTGGTAGTGCTGTATAACTGTCACCATATTGGGAATAACTTATTAAGTCTTGCGGATGTTCCATACGAACACCAATAGCAAACGGTTTCGCACTTATATCAAATTGTTTCTTATAAAGCATCTCAAAAGTGTCTCTTGCACTATGACCAATAGCTAATACAAGCACTTCACAAGTGATATTTTCATTCCCATTAACTTCTATAGAAGTTAATTTATCATTATCAAAATGGATATCAGTAAGTTTTGTATTAAATCTTACTTCTCCACCTAATTGGATGATACGATTTCTCATAGCCTTTACAACACCACATAAACGATCAGTTCCGATATGCGGTTTATTAAGATATAGTATCTCATCTGGTGCTCCATATTCAACAAAAATACGAAGTACTTCCGTATTCCTTCCCGTTACATCTTTGACTAAGGTATTGAGTTTACCATCTGAGAAAGTACCAGCACCCCCTTCACCAAATTGAACATTTGATTCAGGATTTAACTTGTTATCTTTCCAGAATGCATTCACTGTTGCAACTCTCTTATCTACATCCTCACCACGTTCAATAACGATAGGCTTAAATCCATCTTCAGCAAGTTTTAATGCACAAAAAAGACCTGCTGGACCAGAACCAACAATAACAGGACGATGTTTCATGCTTTCAGTTCCATCTTTCACTGTTTGATAAACCATCTTCTTAGCAATAATTACATTCTGATTCTTACAACGATCTACTATCTTTTTCTCGTCCTTTACTTCAACTTCTATGGAATAGATATATAAAATGTCATTTTTCTTTCTAGCATCAAGAGAACGTTTTGCAATCTTATAACTTAAGATTTGTTCCTTAGACACTTTAAGAGTTTTAGCTATTTTATGTTCTAAATCCTCTTTTGTGTGGTTTATGTTTAATTTTAATTGATTAATCTTAATCATGTACTTATCCCTTCTTTAATTTATATCTTATTAGGATTTATAAATTCCGTAAGATGAACACTACGTTACGAAACTTTGTTATGCTACAGCACTTTATTGTACTACGAAACTTTATTATACTACTTAACTTTATTATAAGCGTTCTCATAATAAATGCTCTTAGTTTGGTTAATGATGAATAATCAAGAACATATTCATCACCTTACCTGTACTTGTGTTCAATAAAGTAGAACAGAAAACTCTCAATACTATAAATCTGCTTCTTAACTGACGTACTATGACTAAGAAACGATAGCGAAACATCTATAGTACTTCTTGGTGTGTACAAAACAACCTACGAATACGAGGCATGGAAGCCGAGCAATCTTTCGCTGAGGCAGGATGCCGAATCGAAGGCGCTTCCGCATCCTTTAGATAACTGTATTGTACACACATAGAAGTACTTAGATGTGTAGCGTGTTTCGTGTCATAGTGCGGCAGCTAAGAAGCTATGAAAATGTATAAAGAGTTTTGCACTCAATATCTATACTACACAAGTACATCGCAATACACTAAGAGGTACAAGCCACCCCTGCAAGATAACCGGTAGCCCATGCCCACTGTAAGTTATAGCCCCCGCAGATTCCATCAACATCAAGTAATTCACCTACTACAAATAATCCTTTATGAAGCTTTGACTCCAATTTGTAACCATCAATTTCAGTAGTATCAACTCCTCCAGCACAAACTTGAGCATTATCGAAAGAATTCGTATCCATAATCCTAACAGGGAAATTCTTAATTAGATGGGCTAGTTTCATTATATCTATATGATTTTTACATTGTTTTTCTGTCTGATACAATAACATCTGTATTAATTTCTGATTCAATAAGCCAATTAATGCTTCATCAGTTGTTTTGTATGTGCACTGTGTAATTCTCTGTTCTAACATTTCTTTCAAATCAGAAAAGGATACTTCCGGAAGAAAGTCTATAACAACTTGTACATCTTTCTTATCTAACAATGCTTTCCCAGCATATCTACTGATTTGAAATACCGGAATACCTGAAATACCGTAATTTGTTAACTGTAATTCTCCTTCTTCCGAAGCTACTTGTATTCCATCTATTAAGATCTGTAAACCGACATCACATCGAACTCCAGCAACCATTTCAAAGAAATCACCTTCTGCTTTTAATTGCACTAACGCTGGTACAACAGGAATAATCTTATGTCCTAGTTCTTTTAAGAAATAATAACCGCTTCCATCAGAACCTAATTTGCTTGAAGCCATTCCTCCAGTAGCTATAATCACTTTTTTTGCATGATAGCTACTATGATAAGTATCCACTGCCACTAATTTCTCACGTTTATTCTTAGTTGTATTCTTGCTATTCTTTTCTTTTCCCATCTTAGGTTCTGTAACCGTAACTATGGTATCAATTTGAAACCCATCTTCAATGGATTTTATTTTCTTCACTTCTTCATTACAACGAACTTCAACTTGTAGACGATTTAATTCCATAACTAGAACATCTACAATTGAGGCAGATTGTTCACTATTGGGATACATATATCCATTTCTTGATTTTGGAAAGATACCTAATTCTTTAAAAAACGTAATCGTATCCTTTTCATCAAAATGTGAGAATACCTCCTCAACAAATGGAATATTCTCACTTCGATAACAGTCAGTGGATTGATGTAAGTTGGTATAATTACATTTACCATTGCCTGTAGCCAATATTTTCTTTCCTAATTTCTCTTTATGTTCTAGAATGGTGACTTTTGCACCATTCCTTGCGGCAGAAATAGCTGCTACCATACCAGCAGCTCCACCACCGATAATAATGATTTCTTTCTTCACGCAGTACCTCCTGCTTAACATAGATAAGTTCAGTAATTTTCTTAACTTTATAAAAGGACTTCTTTCTAACTTGAATATCCTTCCAGTATCATATATAGTTCTTGTTCATCTTTTACATAGATTCCATCGTATAGTTTATTAATTTCTTCCTGTGGTAAATCTTTCGCTTCAATATTGGTATATTCAAAAACAGTTTTTTTATCACTGTAAAATACAGTTATATATCCATTCTGAATCACCATATAAAATGCATACATTGCATTCTCACTATTATAAGTCTTCTTTAATACGACTTTATTTTCTGAAAAAGATTCCACATTACAAGATACCAGCCCTTGACTTTGTTCGTCAACTGGGATATTTTTCATATAACTATCACAATATTCAACTAAATCTTCTCTTGTGTAACCAATTAATTCATCATTTACATTCTGATTCGTTGTAGTTGTAGTATCGGTAGCAACATCATATTTTTCAATAACCAAATTGGTAAATGGAGTTATTGTATCAATCTTTTTGGTATCTACAGTAGTTGCAGATTGTTCCACATTGTTCTTCATAGACAAGATATTAATTTCGTTGGCATTTCGATTAAATTGCTTGAGAGCTACAGAATAACTAAAATAAAAACATAATGTAAATATTATTGTTAAAGCAAAAAAACCACTGATAATAACATATACCCTTTTCATGTTTGTTCACTCCTTTGGGTATAGTTATTACCAGTTTTACATAATTTATACAATATATTAGTTTTATAATAAATGAATTTTCTTTGCTAATCTAACAATCAATTGTCCTTTAGGAAGTCCATACAATTCATCTTCTGTTACACCCCTGAATAAGATTAATAATGCGAAATAGGCTGCTGCAGCCACACCAATTGCCATAACTGTAGCAAAAGCATTAGACGGAATTACGAAATGAATACCTTTATATGCTAAGAAAGCTACTATACCCATCAAGAAAGAACAAATCGTTGGTATAATAAAACTTTGTATTAGTTCTTGACGGTAGCGTAATAATTTAGCTATTGAAATCCAGTTAAGTATACAAACAACTAATGGGAATGTAATGTTACCAATTACAAGTGCATAAGTATTCATATTGGTATACTTCAATAAAACTGCAACAATTGCAACATGAATTGCAAGTGAAATTGCAGAATGCTTAACTGGGATGCTCATCTTATTAATGCCTTGTAAAACAGCATTACTTATAGTTGATAAAGCGTAGAAAACAATTGCTATAGAACCAATCATTAATAAGTGTATGGCTAATTGTGCTTCAGTCTCGTCTTTTGTAGGAAATAGCATATTAAGTATTGGTTGGGCTAATACTGTCATACCAACTGCTGATGGTATGGCTATAATCATATTAAACTTAATTGCAACATGTATTTTCTTCTTAACTTCCCTATGTGCGCCTTGTACCCTTGCTCTCACAATTGCAGGTACCATTGATGCTGCTATTGCTGATGCAATTGCTACAGGCACATTAACTAAAATACTATATTTTGACGAATATATTCCTAATAAAGCAGAAGTTTCATCTGCTGTAAATCCTTTAGAATGCATAATATTTCCAAATAACGCATTGTCTAGCACTCCACTTAACTGATATACTGTTTGACTAAGAACAACCGGTGCAATCGTAATTAACATCATATTAAAAATAGATGGATAATTTTCAACTGGTGACATAGTATCTCTACGTATCTGCTTTTTCATAATTGGACGATAAGCAAAATAGACAAAACCCAAAAACAGTAACGCTGTACAAGAACCAACCACAGTACCTAATGTTCCACCAGCAGCACCATACGCCGCGATGTTTGCTGAAGCACTATTGGCTACCATAAAATTATAAGCTGCAAATACGCTGACAAATGCGTTAACAATTTGCTCCAATAATTGTGATGCACTGGTTGGCATCATGGTATTCTTTCCTTGGAAGTATCCTCTTAGAGTACCGATAATGGCCATTAAGAAAATATTTGGTGCTACCATACGTAGTGGTATTGCACTTCTTGGATATTTGAAAACTACTCCTGCTAAGAAGTCAGCTCCAAAATAAACGATTAATGATACCACTAATCCAGATATACCAGATATAATCATTGCTACTTTTAATACTCTATATGAATTTTTATATTCTTTCTTTACAGTATATGCAGCTACAAGCTTAGATACCGCTAGCGGCATACTGTAAGAAGAAATAATTAGCGCTAAGTTGTATACTTGAAATGCAATATTATAGTATCCCATTCCTTCCGAACCAACAATATTAGTCATCGGAACACGATACAACAAGCCGATAATTCGACTTAACAAGGAAGCAATTGCTAAGATGCCTCCTTGTACAATGAAATTATTCTGTTTTCTGTTTGTATAACTCATAATACGCTCCTATCATAGGTAAACTATTCGGATGTCTTATCCGAGAAAACTACACCGTTTTGACGATCTGTTGGGAAAATCGCAATGTAGGTCTTTCCAGGGTTTATTGTAAGAATATTACCATTTTCGTCGTAGTAATGCATCTTTTTAGTCGATTCATTCTTCTTCCATGTTATAGGAACTGCTTTTCCATTTGTTACATAATAGCCTTTTCCTGATGAATTCTCAATATCCATTGTTTGATATCCATTTTTATCAATATTCCACTCTTTTACATATTGAACAATAATATTCTTAAAAGCTAATTGTTCTTTTGTATTGTAATCAATATGTTTTTCTCCAAATTGATAACGGTAGTATAATTTATCGTCGCTGTTATAAACTAGATAAGGACTTGTAAAATTAGAAAAATTTAATGTTACTTTATTAGCATTCGTATCACTCTTCAAATCTGTATCTTCTGTATAGAAAGTAAAGTGATTTTCAGAATCTTCTCTATAATCCGTGCGATAGTTTAGTTTCTCTGTTCCTTTTTTGATTCCTTCATAACTAGCAAAAGCATTATGCGGTGCTTTGATAGAATTATCTCTATAGAAAACCGTAGTACCAATTCCAGATAAACCACTTAAATTGTCTACTCCTAATTGTTCTATTTTAGATGTTGCATATTTCGTTTGCCCATAATGAACGAAGATTGCATCATATTCATCCGCAAAACTTACGAAATAATGTCTAGCACTTCGTACTGATCCAATTCGATCGGTAGAGAATTGTTCAAAGATTCCCATTAATCTAGTAATACCACCCTCTACAATAGCTTCATAAAGGATTGATGCTTCTGATGTACCACTTTGTGGAGAGGCTATTGAGTGATTATTAAACATAACTGCATAAGGTCGTTTCGTTCCCACTTCTTCAGGTACCCACTCCCCAGTTAGTTTACTAATTACCATACCATCATGATTTTCCTCTTTTACAGGTTCTTCTTCTGGTTCTTCTATTTTATCAGCAATATCTAACCCATCAAGTTGTGTTATCTTATCTGCAATCCCTTCTGGTTGCTTATCCGTTTTCTTCTTGCAACCAACTAACAGTAATGCAAAGAGAAGGATTAATAGCATACTTTTGTATTTTCTCATCCACTTACTCCCTCACAATTCCTAGTTTATTCAGTATCTCATTCTGCTTTTCTTCCATAACCACACGTTCTTCATCAACCATGTGGTCATATCCAAAGAGATGTAACATACTATGAGCTGTTAAGAATGCAAGCTCTCTTTTATTTGAATGTCCATACATATTTGCTTGTTCCACTACCTTCTCAACAGAAATAACGATATCACCAAGAAGTAGTTCTCCTGAGTCTGGATTAAAGTAATAGTCTGGCTCTTCTTGTTCAATCAAAGTAAAATCAGCTGGTGCTTCATACTCTATCATAGGAAATGATAGTACATCTGTTGCCTTGTCTATTTGTCTATTATCAAGATTTATCTGACGTATGGTTTCATTATCAGTAAGTACTACACTTACCTCAATTTCATATGGACATTTCTCATAATCAGATGCCATTTCCACAACACTTGTTATGATCTTCTCATAGTCAAGATCCAATGGTATCTCTGTCTCATACTCAAAGTTAATTGTCATTACTTAAGACCTTACCTTTCTGATTTTCTTCTTATGATTATCATGATTATCACGGTACTTTTTATTTTTATCCTGACCATCTTGATAATCCTTTTGAGTTGTTTGAACTTTGGCCTCATAATCATCATAAGCCTTAACAATCTTTTGTACCAACGGATGACGAACAACATCTTGACTTGTTAAATAACAAAAACCAATGTCTTCGACTTTTTTAAGCACTTTAATTGCATGATCCAAACCAGATTTCTGTCCTGCTGGTAAATCCTTTTGTGATAGGTCACCTGTTATAATTACTTTTGAACCAAAACCAATACGTGTTAAGAACATCTTCATCTGTGCAGGTGTGGTATTCTGCGCTTCGTCTAAGATAATGAACGCATTATCTAATGTACGTCCTCTCATATACGCTAATGGAGCAACCTCAATTAAGCCTTTCTCCGAATTTCTTACATAAGATTCTGCACCCATTATTTGATATAAAGCATCGTATAATGGTCTTAGATATGGATCAACTTTACTCTGTAAATCTCCAGGTAAGAAACCCAACTTCTCTCCTGCTTCAATCGCAGGTCTAGTCATAATGATCTTATTTACTTCATTATTCTTAAATGCAGTAATTGCCATTGCCATTGCTAAATAAGTCTTACCAGTTCCAGCTGGTCCAATACCAAATACAATCATTTTTTTACGAATTGCATCAATATATGTCTTTTGACCAATTGTTTTTGGTTTAATTGGTTTTCCATTAATGGTATGACAGATTAAATCAGTATCAATATCAACGATAGCTTGTTCATTATTATCCATTCCAAGAGCAAGTGTATAATTCACTTGCTGCTCAGTAATTTCATTTCCTCTTCTTGAAAGTTCTAATAATTGTGAGAACACACTTTTTGCTTTGGCAACGTTAGAATCTTGGCCAATTACCTTAAGCGCCCCATCTCTCGCTACGATTGTTACATTTAATGTTTTCTCAATAATTTTAATATAAGAGTCAAACTGACCAAATACATTCTTGGTATGTTCTACTGGTATGTCAATCATTGTTTCCACTATACTCATCAGTATCCAAATTCCTCCACTCGCTGTCATCTATAGATCGATAGGTAGTTGCGTTTTCCTCTACAATGAGTTTGCCTGAAGTTACACATTTTTTCCCTTTGATCTCTATTTTAACATTATTTTCTAAGATTGTAACCCCATTTTCAATTAACTTATCAATATAAAGTTGCAGTTTTTCACCAGCAATTTGATTCGCCTCTTCATTGGTATAGACAGAAGGAATCAATTCATATTCTTTATAATAGGTTGTAGTTAATGAAATAGGTAGATAAAAATTCTTTCCTATCCTTAATTTTTCATCATTGTCAATTATATCATACTTCTTATAGAC
>NZ_CBDLAM010000033.1:0-26903 GCF_965301125.1 Anaerosporobacter sp.
TATATATACACTATGCGGAATTTATTATAATCTCTTTTGTATAACTTTACAATATCATTTTCCATATATAGACTATTTTTCCTAGTTAGGATTATAACTCTTTTGTTAATATAGTATCTTTTGTATGATTTTTTAATGTCATCTAAATAATTATATTTCCATAAAGTAAAAAGATAGAATTACGTAAGTTCTTTCGAACCATGTAATTCTATCTTTTTATTGCCTATATATTATGCTTTAAAATGGTTTAGTCTTTCAACAACTTGTTCCATCATATTCGTATATTTCTCTAATTTCGCCTTTTCCTCATCAATCTTTGCTTGAGGGGCTTTACTTACGAAACGCTCATTGCTAAGCATTCCTTGAACACGTTTTAATTCACCATCAAGGCGTGCTTTTTCTTTTTCAAGACGTTCGATTTCTTTTTCAATATCAACCAATTCTGCAAATGGCATATAGATTGAAGCATCATGAATTACTGTTGATACTGCATCTGAAGAGATTCCTTCGTTGTTTGCTTGAATCTTAACTTCGCTTGCATAACCTAGAGTAGCGAAGAATACTCTACTGTCATCAAAGATTTTACGTACTTTTTCGTTTTCAGATACAACGATTACGGTTGCTTTCTTACTTGGTGGTACATTCATCTCAGAACGAACGTTACGGATACCTTTAACAGCTGTCTTGATTGTTTCAACTGATTCTTCATCTGCTGCGAAATTCCATTCTTCCTTATATTCTGGCCAAGATGAAATCATAATAGATTCTTCTTTATCTTGTAATGTACAGAAGATTTCTTCTGTTATGAATGGCATATAAGGGTGTAGTAACTTAAGCGAATTGATTAATACAGTTTTAAGTGTCCAAAGAACTGCTGCCTTTGTTTCATCTTCATCATTATATAATCTTGGTTTTACCATCTCGATATACCAATCACAGAATTCTTCCCAGATGAAGTCGTAAATCTTCTGAACTGCAATACCAAGTTCAAACTTATCTAAGTTATCTGTTACATCTTTAGCTAATGTATTTACTTTTGATAAAATCCATTTATCTGCTTGTGTTAAGGTAGATAAATCAATTGTTTCACTAACTTCAGCTTTTTCGATGTTCATCATGATGAATCGAGAAGCGTTCCATACTTTATTTGCAAAGTTTCTACTTGCTTCTACTCTTTCTTGGTAGAAACGCATATCATTACCTGGTGCATTACCAGTAATTAATGTTAAACGAAGAGCATCTGCACCATAGTTATCGATAACTTCTAGTGGATCAATACCATTTCCAAGAGATTTACTCATCTTACGACCCTCAGAATCTCTTACTAGACCATGAATTAATACTTTGTGGAATGGTACCTGTTTCATGTGTTCATATCCTGAGAATACCATACGGATAACCCAGAAGAATATAATATCATATCCAGTTACTAATACATCTGTTGGATAGAAGTATTCTAATTCTTCTGTTTTTTCTGGCCAACCAAGTGTTGAGAATGGCCATAATGCAGAACTGAACCAAGTATCTAATGTATCTTCATCTTGTGTGAAATGATCATGACCACATTTTGGACAAACAGTTGGTTTTTCCGATTCTCTAGCGATTACTACTTCACCACATTTATCGCAGTAGTATGCTGGTATACGATGTCCCCACCATAATTGCCTTGAGATACACCAATCACGAATATTCTCTAACCAGTGAAGATACGTCTTATCAAAACGATCTGGAACGAATTCTAAATCTCCATTCTTTAATGCTTCAATAGCTGGTTTTGCAAGCTCTTCCATCTTAACAAACCATTGTTGTTTGATTAATGGTTCTACTGTTGTTTTACATCTATCATGTGTACCAACATTGTGTGTATGATCTTCTACTTCAACTAATAAACCAAGTGCATCAAGATCTGCAACAATAGCCTTTCTTGCTTCGTAACGATCCATACCAGCGTATTTGCCACCTAATTCATTAATTGTTGCATCATCATTCATTACATTAATTTCAGGTAAGTTATGTCTCTTACCAACTTCGAAATCGTTAGGGTCATGTGCTGGAGTAATCTTAACAACACCTGTTCCGAACTCTTTGTCTACATAGGTATCAGCAACAACCGGAATTTCTTTATTAACTAGTGGTAACATAACCATCTTGCCAATTAAATGCCCATATCTTTCATCATCTGGATGAACTGCTACTGCAGAGTCACCAAGTAATGTTTCTGGTCTTGTAGTTGCGATTTCTACGAATTCATCAGTACCAACAATTGGATACTTGATGTGCCAGAAATGTCCTGCTTGTTCTTCATGTTCTACTTCTGCATCAGAGATCGAAGTTTGACATACTGGACACCAGTTGATGATCCTTGAACCTTTGTAAATATATCCTCTGTTGTATAAATTAACAAATACTTCTTCTACTGCTTTTGAACATCCTTCGTCCATTGTGAAACGTTCTCTGTCCCAATCACAAGAAGAACCGATCTTCTTTAACTGACTTGTAATTGTATTTCCGTATTCTTCTTTCCATTCCCAAGTAGCTTTTAGGAATCCTTCGCGTCCAAGTTCACGCTTATCAATTCCTTCTTCTTTTAATTTATTGATAACCTTAACTTCTGTTGAGATACTTGCATGGTCTGTTCCAGGAATCCAAAGTGCTTCATACCCTTGCATTCTCTTAAAACGAATTAAAATATCTTGTAATGTATTATCAAGCGCATGACCCATGTGAAGTTTTCCAGTAATGTTTGGAGGTGGCATCACAATTGTAAATGGCTTTTTCTTTTTATCAACTTTAGCACTAAAATATTTCTTATTTAACCATTTTTCATAAAGCTTATTCTCAATAGCTTTCGGGTCGTAATTCTTTTCTAACTCTTTACCCATCGTCTTTTTCCTTCTTTCTTTAATTTAGTCCAGTCATGTACTGATTTGCTAATTATCTTTTAGAATTGTTATTAAATCGATGTATTATAGCTATACTCCATTGTTGGATTTTATATTAGGAATTCTAAGGATTCCTGAACATAAAAAAGGCTCTTCATCTAAAAGGACGAAGAGCCGTGGTACCACCTTAATTCATGAATACATAGTATTAAAATGCATTCACCTTGTAAGTCTTTAACGTGACTTAATCGTGATTTTCTACTGAGTATACACTAGTATACCGTTCAAAAAACCTGTTCAAGAGCTACCTTCAATATGCACTAGCTTAGAATGCCTTTCAGCCGGTGAGCATTCCTCTCTGACAAGATTACATATCTAATCCTCTCTATCACAACATTTTACATCATTTATTATAACTTATATTTTTAATCTAATAGTAATATGTTATGACAAAGCTCGGATTATGTCAAGCCTGAATTTTATATTCCCATTAATTTCATATAGGTAATAATTCCATTATTTAATTACCACACTCAATACTAATACGATTGAACACTTCAAGAATATCCTCAACACACATAGATTCTTTCTGCTTGCCAGCCTTATCTATGATTGCTTCTCCCTGATGCATCATTAGTAATCGGTTTCCGTATTCAATTGCATAACGTAGATTATGTGTTACCATAATTGTTGTTAGCTTTTTCTCTCTTACAATATTACCTGTAATCTCCATAATTAAATCCGCTGTCTTTGGATCAAGTGCCGCGGTATGTTCGTCTAATATCAAGAAATCAATTGGAGTCATTATAGTCATAAGCAATGCCATTGCCTGTCTTTGACCGCCTGATAGTGAGCCTACTTTTAGGTTCATCTTATCCTCTAAACCTAATTTTAATGATTTTAAACTATCACGGTAATAGTCAATTCTTGCACGATTTGTTCCAAATCGTAGATTGAAGGGTTTTCCTTTATTATCTGCAATAGCCATGTTTTCAAGCACTGTCATATGTGGGCAAGTACCAAGAGCTGGGTTTTGATATACACGGCCAATTCTTCTTTGACGTTTAAATTCTTTCATTTTCGTAATATCTACATCGTTTATTACGATTTGACCACGGTCAACTGGTATACTACCACAAATTATATTTAGCATGGAAGTCTTACCAGATCCATTACTGCCTACCACAGACACAAATTCATTGTCAGGGATTTTAAGATTAAAATCATTGAATAGACAAACTTCACTAACTGTACCTGGATTATAATATTTATAAATATTCTTTAACTCAAGCATTTGCCTTCACCTTCTTTCTACGCTCAGTAGTTGAAACTAAGATTACAAGGAATAGTACGGAATATACTAACTTCAAATCACTTGCTACTAAACCTGCTGCTATGGCAACTGCTATACATAATTTATAGATTACACTACCAATTATAACTGCAGTAGTTGGTTTTACAAACCGTATCCTTCCGAATACACTAATTCCAATAATTACGCTTGCAAGACCAAGCATTACCATACCTGTTCCCATGCTGACATCGAAGTATGAAGCATCTTGCGCATAGATACAACCAGCTAATGCTGCTAAACCATTGGCTAAGCTTAGTCCCAGTATCTTAACTAATCCTTTATCTTTACCAAGAGAAGTAACTAAAGTACTGTTATCTCCTGTCGCACGTAATAGATATCCTGAGCGAGTCTTTAGATACAAATCAAGTAGAATCTTTAATACCACTATAATTATTACAACCACTACTATTTTTACAAAAGCTGGCTTTTCGAATATTTTACTAATTGGCCCAACTGTAAAGATTGTATCTTTTGAGAAAAACGGTAAATTTGATTTACCTGCAATTCTTAAGTTGACCGTATATAAGGCTGTACTAATGATTATACCAGCTAACAAATCTCTAACTTTAAGCTTAACATGAATTAAGCCTGTTAACATACCAGCAAAAGCACCACATAGGAAAGCAACAGGTAATGTCAAAAACGGATTAACACCTTTAGTGATCATAACAGCTGTTACCGCTGCCCCAAGAGGAAATGTTCCGTCCACTGATAAATCTGGAAAATCAAGAATCTTATATGTAATGTATACTCCAAGGGCTAGAATTGCAAAGATTAGACCTTGAATTAATATATTTTCCCGTTGATTATAAATACTACTAAATAAATTACACAAATATGTAAACATATATGTTCCTCCTTTGTTTCAAGCTAACTTACTCTATACATTAATTAGCCGCCTCTTCGATGGCATCAAACATCTCTATAGCATTATCTGTTAGCTCAGAAGGAATTGTAATTCCAAGTTGTTTAGCAACTGCAGTATTACCATAGAAGTTACCTTCTTCAAAGATTTCGTAATTAATTTCACTTGCTTTCTTTTCACCTTTTAAAACTTGTGCTGCCATAACCCCTGTTTTTTTCCCAAGCTCGAAGTAATCAAGACCTACCGCTGCTAAACAACCAATCTTAACTTGTTCTACTTCACTACCAAACACAGGAATATTCTTTTCTTTTGCTTTCGATAAAATTACTGGCAATCCACTAACTACGGTATTGTCTGTGAGATTCGTCATACAATCAACTTTGCTAAGAATATCATCTGCAACTAACGGAATATCAGTAGAAGTTGTAATTGCTCCTTCAACAATTTCAAAACCATATTCTGTTGCTGCTGCTTTATAGTCTGCAATAGCAGTTTCTGAATTTACTTCACTTGTTGTGTACATAATACCAATCTTTGTTGCATCTGGTAGAATCTTACGAATCATCTCTAGTTGTTGTTTTACGGGTAATTTATCTGAAGTTCCTGTAATCTCTCCAACTGGTGAACCTTCCTCTTTCGCAAGTTCAGCACGAATTGGATCTGTAACTGCTGTAAAGATTACTGGTATATTAGCATCTTTGGCAGCGCCATATGCACTTTGTGCCATTGGAGTTGCAATTCCACAGATCAAATCCACTTTATTTGCCACATAATTTGCTGCAATTTGTCCAGCAGTTCCTGTATCTGCGTTGGCATTATCATATTTTACTGTAAGGTTCTTTCCTTCTTCTATTCCTTCTTCTTTCAAACCTGCTAGGAAACCTTCTCTACAATTATCAAGAGAACCATGTTGTGCAAACTGCCCAATACCAATTGAATACTCTTTGTCGCTACTTTCCGTGCTAACGTTATTACTTGTATCCTTCGATTCTGTATTATTTGACTTTGTTCCACATCCCGCTAACATTGCCATTGTCATAACTGTACTTAATACTAACGCTACCATTTTCTTTGATTTTTTCATAAAAATTCCTCCCATTTTGCATTCTTAATTCAATATTTCTTGCTAAAAATAAATAGTGATTCAAATCCCGTTTTTATAGTGAGTACATATAACTAATGCCGCGTTGCATATCATAAAAAACAACATTATTACATAAAAAAACCGCCTCAAGGAAAATCTTCCTGAGACGGATTCAAACAATTCCGCGGTACCACTCAAATTGGCTAACAGCCCACTCGTTTCACACACTATCATATGTGCCATATTTGTAACAGGTATGGTTCCCGTCAACGCCTACTTTAAATTCGGGTTGCCCTCGAAAGCCCATTCATTCATACAATCCATACTGCATTCCCACCAACAGCAGCTCTCTGTGATATCGTATATGAATTACTCCTCTTTCTCAACGGTTTTTCATATTTATTGGTTATATAATACTCATAATTATTAGTTTTGTCAACGTTAACATGTCCATTTTTATATATTAATTTTTCATAGATATCATAACTAGCCCTGCCAAAACATCATTATTGTGTCAAAGAAAAAAGTCTCAGCTTAAGTTTATGATGAATATCAAGATGATCTAGTATTAGATAATTCACCTGTACTTGTGTATCCATAAAGTACAAACGCAAAACTCTTAATAACATAGATTTGCTTCTTAGCTGACGTACTATGAAAACCTAAAAGAGTTTTGCCTCCAACACCTAAAAACACAAGTACACCGATAAACTAAATTGATAAAGATTCTATAGGCTAATGTGATATTCCTCCAATACATTAGCTACTTCTTGCTTAGCTTCTGGGATTTTCTCTACTAAATCTGTCAATTGAGCAAAACCCTTTTCCTTGATTCCAGTATTGAATTCAATACGTTCACGAATCTTTTGACGTCTTATATTCAGTCTGTGTCTTATCTCTACCATTTCCCTGCTATCAATAATTGCTGCTGCTTGGTAAGTCCATATATCAAGATCAGACACATCATATTTTCTCAATTGCTCTATAAGCTTTGTATTAAAGTCATTTATTTTTTCTGTATTTCGCACTAACTCTAATTGCATCTTCTTCGCCTTGCAATACTGCTCCCATTGATAACGAAGTTCTAATGCACTATTCACGTTATATTTCTTGCAAGCATAGTCAATGCAATTTGTATTATTCACATATTTAATCTTAACAGTATTTAATAAAGTTACAGCCTTATTCAACTTGATTTGTGTTAACTTTAGATTATATGCATTCTTACGGCCTTCAAGGAATATATATAATCCACTAACACCAGCTAAGGCTACCGTCAACAAATACGGCAACTGCATGTCTTTATCTGCTATGGAATCAAGTACATAGAATAACGCAAACATCGTCATAACAAGTATAGAAGTAATTATAGCTATCTTCTTAAGATATCGTTGCGATGCTGCATACTCCTTTTTCTGATGCTTTAGCACACTTTTCTCACCTTCAAGATGATGCATATCATTCTTGATCTTCGTGTTATAGGCTTCATATTCCTCTAGTTTTTTAATATCTTCTGGAAGCTTTGTTTCGTTCTTCTCATAATATTGATATTGTTTATCCGATAGTTTTATTTCACGCTTACTTTGATATTCACGACGCTCTCTTGATAGAGTTACAAGATTTCTTGCTATATCAATAAGTTCTTCTCTTTCTTCCCCTTCAATACGATCAATCTTTTGTATATCTGTCAAATAAGATGTTATTGCTTGATATTCTAATTTTGCCTCTTCATTCTGTCTAGAAGCCTCTATTATCTGCTCACAATATCCTCTAATACAACGTTCTCTGTCTGATTTTGAGTTAAGATCAACATCATAGGTTTCCATTTCCATCGACAGGCTAACTTCTTCATTTTTATTACTGTTTTTGTCTGCATTATCAAATTTACTATTAGATTCATCCTCAAGTCTGCTTTGATTAATCTTTTTCATAGCATATGCCATCTCAAGAAACTCTTGACCTACATCTTTTTTTTCTTGTATTTTCTTTTTTTTGAATATACTTAATAATCCCATCTTCCTAACTCCTAGTTTATGAAAGGATTCCCTTGCGATAGGTATCCTTATATTGTCGGATTGTATTTTTAAGTTCCTTGTAGTACTGTGCTACTTTTCCTTCTTCCTTAAGCTTACTTAATCCCTCAATACTTTCATATTCATTTATTTCAAGTGAAGCAAGCTCTTTAGCAAATATATCTTCTTCTAGTTGTACTTGTTGTTCTTCCGATATAGAGAATTCCTCACATGCCGCTATGAATTCTTCTTCATTCTTTAATATTAATAATGCATATAGATATTGTAGTAACGATTCTTCTCTTTGATTTCGTCTATACGCTAATAAATAGAATTTGGCAGCCTCTGAAACCGAAATCGTCTTAGCCTTAGCAACAGCTAAATTGTGATAGATATCCCCATATTCCACTTGGGAAAACACTGCCGCTTCTGGTGCATCAACAATAGCTTCATACTCTGATGAGGCCTTCGCATACTGTCCATATATAAGATAATTATCCGCCTTGATTTTTCGTTTCTTAATTAATGGCAAACGCTCAATCTGTTCCATAATCTTAATAAGTTCACGAATCTGTTGCTCTGTATAGTAATCGGAACAACACAAAAGACTAACAACGATATCCTTTAGATTACTATGACGATTTAATAAGTTACGAATCTTGTCCGCCACTTCAGGCAATAGCAACACTTTCTCAATCCAATCACACAACGAATACTGAAAGGTATCCTCCGAAATCAAATAAATGTTATTATATATATAATAACTTAACTCATCCATAGAATAGATTTTCGTCTTAGTAAAGGGAAATATATAAGGATTTTCCGTAACTTTGCCTGTACACAAGATTAATTTTCCCATAACTACACTCCTTTCCGGGCATTAGTAGGACAATATAATTGTCTGTTCCAATACTTGATTGGTGGAAGGGAAATACTCACCAAAACCCATATCCTTCACGGCTACAACACATGTATTTGGATCATCAAAAGTAACTCTAAGTTCAATTCTTGTCATCTTTGGAGGTCGTTTTTCAAACCCTTCCAAAGAGATTTCATGTTTATGAACTTCCTTGCTATATAAATCTTGTACACTAATTTCGATTTTATCCATATCATCTACTATCAGTTGAACCTCACAATTCACTTCATACCAAAGTGTTCCTGTATTTACTAAAGTATAGCTACTTAAGTGAGCATCTTTATATACTGTTATACCTATTGAACTAGCAACCATCTCTTCTGTCAGGTAAATAAATTCTTCCGTCTTTCCTTCACCTGACAATTGTCTTGCATAATAACAAGCACCTTTTGTATAAAGGTTCTGTCCTTTAAACACTCGGCGTCCTGTACATAGACGCTTAAACACTTCATCGGCCCATGATCCTTCGAATCCTTTT
This sequence comes from Anaerosporobacter sp., assembly GCF_965301125.1. Classification (NCBI taxonomy): domain Bacteria; kingdom Bacillati; phylum Bacillota; class Clostridia; order Lachnospirales; family Lachnospiraceae; genus Anaerosporobacter; species Anaerosporobacter sp. The sequence continues at coordinate 9,595 of NZ_CBDLAM010000033.1, forward strand.
CCTGTCATATATAACGTAGTTACTAATTGCTTATAAAGTACACTTTTAGCAATATTCTCAAAAATATAAGATAAACTTTCTCTGTCATTAAGATCTTCAAGTAAATCAAAACCTAAGGTATCCGATAAATCTTTATGAGTAACAGTAATTACCATTGGTATATGTTTTCTATCAACCTTTATTTGATAATACTGAAGTCCCCTATCTTCAAAGTCAAAGATACCCACGTCATTCATCCATAAATCACGACTTTGGCTTAAAGCAAAATTCACTGCACTCTGGGAATGACTCTGTATAGATACTCTATCTTTTTCTAAAGCTAGTGCTTCTAATGATTTATATATGGTTTTGATTAAAGTCATATCAAGAACTGGGATGGTAACTACTAATTTTGCTACCATATCATTAGGGTAATAGCGTTTTAATAAACTTATACATTTTCTAAAGAACTTCTCTAGTATTATCTCTGGCGCCACCTTCACGTCAAAAACATAGAATTCTTCATGACTACAGATTCTATCAACTAATTGATCAATTAGTACAGCTTGATCTAACTTTGCCTTTGCAATAGCATCTTCACCAAACAGCCATTCTTTCGTATCTTTTCTAACACCTAATACGGTAGGTATCATATACTTCGTATCATCATTCGTATAACAGATGGATTCCGGCTCAAATGACTTTCTACTATAACAGCTAATTTGCGAAAAATCATTACAGAAATCAAACCCAACTAATAAATTTCTCTCTTCCGTCATTCTAACTCCTTTCCGAAATCAATTGTTTAGGATTCTTAGATAATTAATGTATTTGTGTGTTTTAAGTTTGGATGCAAAACTCGATATACGTTTTCATAGCTTCTTAGTTGGCATTCTATGACACGAAACACGCTACACACCTAAGTACTTCTAAGTGTGTACTTGCAGGCTATCCAAATGATGCGGAAACGCCTTCGATTCGGCATCCTGCCTCAGCTCTGGCTTGTTCGCCCTCCGTGGCTCACATTCCTAGGTTATCCAGTACACACTAAGAAGTACTATAGATGTTTCGCTATTATTTCTTAGTCATAGTACGCCAGCTAAGAAGCAATTCTAATTTACTAAGAGTTTTGCCTATTTACTTTCTTGGCACACAAATAAGACCTTTTGATCTCGAATCCCATATATCAAGTTACAACTATAATGGCTTCAACAATTCATCTATTATATAATTTTGCGTTACATATTGCTTCATCGTATCTAGTAGTGTTTTCTCGTCTTGTTTATGATAAGAGGTTATCATCTGATTAATTAAATCAAATTTGGTATCTGATTCATGACTTATGAAAGATACTTCTCCCGCTTCTATACAATCGGATGCTTTTACCTCTTCACTGCTATCCTCCGTAATATAATATAAGAGTTCTTCATGACTAAACAACATAAATTCTTTCACATAGATACCTTCGAATACATCTTGCATTTGCTCCGTTATATATTCTCTCGAATCTTCTGACCGTTCACTTCGATCCATATAATAATGGATCATGACTCTTTTGTCTTTACTTGTACGGTACATAACATAGTATTTGTTAAATAATAATTCTGATAACGCAACCTTACCTTTAAAATCTTTGAAAAATGGCATTACAATACCTTTTTTCATCAAGTGATGTACTTGGTAATCAACAAATTCAACCTCTTGTTCCGTTAATGTGGTAAGTGTACTATAATATTTTAATAAAGCGATGTTATAGAACTCATTCTCTTCTGTCGTAATCTCTTTCTTCATAATATCAAATAAATTCTCTCCAAGCTCCAGATCTTTTAACAAATACTGATAAGCATAATACGTAATAAATCCACGAATTAATATCTTATTATAGCCTTTTTGATAATAAGAATTGAACACTTCTTCAACTGAGACATCATGATTTTCAGTAAATAAGACCTGTCCCAAAAGCCGTTCTTCATAAGATGTAAGATCCATATTATGAGCGTAAGCTTCTTTCCAGATTGTTAACATATCTTTCGATGAACCTTGAAAATACGTAATTAGATACTCTAAAATCGCATCTTGATATTTTCCCGTCTTAAACACTTCATTGCAAAGATAAACCAGCACTTCATTATGAGCTTCCGTACTCATTACCATCTTATTGCATAGTTTATGAAGGTGTGTGCTTGATATTCCTTCACATCCAAAACGCCCTATTGACTCCATTGCTCTATCTGTTAAATCGCGCATTATCATATACTCTACTAGATCGACACGCTCTGAATCAGTTAACACTTCCATATCTACTTCCTTAAGATATGCATCTACTAAATCTCCGTCATAATGTTCATAGTAATGTTTTATTAGAGCTATCAAATACTCTTTATAACACCACGTTTGTAGATTTGGAATTTGTATAGCAAGTTTGTATAGTATAATAATATCTTGCGTATTCATATGATAATTCAAGGCTAACTCTGATAAGTTCATTATTAACAATGGGTTATCTTTATCATATACAAAACATACTTCTGCATATTTACTATAATCCATTAATTGATTAACTTCGTATGGAATAGTTTCATAATATCTATTATCATTGTTATCAATAAGATATATCTGTGTGTTCTCCGTAAATATTGGTATTACTGTTCTTCCCTCTTTCAAAGGATGATAGATTTCGTTCTCTAACTCTTTATGAACAACACAAACTCCTTTGATATTCGGATTGAAGCAAGTAATTTCATGATAATACATTAGCACAGAAAGATCTTTTGCTACTGATTCATCTAATTTCTCAGGTGGTAATAAGTCATTATAGATAACTGCAAGATTTCTATTTATCTGTCTTGCATGTAACTGTCGATACATAAAACGCTCCATCTGCTTTACATAAGTCTTATATATCGAAGGGTTATTTTCCCTATTTCTAATAATATGAGCATACAAAAATGCCTTACGGTTATCAGATAAGTTACTATTATATATATAATACAAATAAATTGGATGGCTAAGACATGCCCCTTCCTCATCATTAATAGCATACATATAATATTCATGAAGGCTCGTTAATTTCAGTTGTGCCTCCACGCCTAAACGATACCACTCAAAATACTTATTATCTGTCTTCTCACTTTTAATTAACATAGCACAAATTGCATATAGGACATCTGTCAAAGGCTTCTCTTTATAAAGACGTACTAACGTATAATAGGTTACGCTAGAGAACGTTTTCTCCCTTGCCGCTAGATATGCATATTGTATAATTACTTCTTGATTTAAGTAGCCCTCTTTAGCACCCCAATTTAATACCGCACGTTCAAATCCACCTATCTCGTGTAACAAAGATGGATCGTAATTAAAAGTATTGCATGCTTCATAATACATGATTGGGCTCTTACAGCCTAACTCACATATTCTTTTGATTTCCTTTATCTTATTTGCTTTATTAGAATCGTATTTCTTATCCAAATACAATAAAAACCAAAGAATTCTCCAATCCGATTCTTTGTTGTAAAACTCCCTGATTGTCTCTACAGCCGCATAGATTACTTCTTTATCTTTCCAAAACAATGCATTCAGATATTGATATGCACAGTAAGCAATCGCATTGCTTTTACTTCCATCAATACGATTTCCGAAATTAGTTAGCATCTCCTTAGCCATCTCATGATTTTCTGAAATAATATATAGATGAGTTCTAGCCAAGTCATAAAATATATCATCTTCAAGTATTGTCAAACTACTAAGGACATCACTTGTGTCATGGATATAGCCTGGTAAATCAAGCTTGTTCATTCGAAAATTCAAATAATTCTTAGTTAACTGTAATTCATAATGTCTCAAATGAGCGTTTTGATCTCCCCCAATTCGCTCCTTATGAGGCACCTTACATGTTACAGGAACAACAATCGTCTGGTGTACAGTCTTAATAATAATCTGTCCATAGTTAATCCCTACACGCATCTTCTTAGGATTTATCACCACTTCAAGTGGATAGCTATTTCCTACAAAATTATCTGTCCATAAGACCTTATGGTCTAACCCTATAAATGGAGCATCGGTATATATCTTAATCTCCGAATACCCCCAATTGCTTCGTGATATATAGATTTTTTCCATAAAAGAATCTATATTCACTTCAAAGTTTAATTCCTTTTTATCAACATCAATCGTAACTGGTAGTTTTTTATGTATTGCAATTAGGAATTCTTCCATCGCTTGGCTCGCTGATGTACTCTTCATTAATGAACTATACATTCTATGATAACTGAGTTCTTTGTCTAAAAATATATTAGCGAAGTCCTTTGCCTTAAACAGACTTAATGCAGTAACAGGATCTTCTTTTGCTAGATTAGCAAACTCAGACAAATCCTTTACTACACCATTCTTTGTCAAACAATATGGCAGAACAACGCTAAAGTGAAATGGTATCTCGAATTCCCCTATATTTGTAATACATGTTATAATACCGTTCTCTTCATCACCAACTTGCAAACCCGATGCTATAAACTTATATTGAATTACATTCTCATCCCCAAAGAACTGTTCATCTATAATTCTTAATAAACGGCTCGACGAATACACAAGCCCTTTTATATCTATATGTTCTTGTGTTGTTATAGTAAAACAACCAGAATATGAACTCCCTTGTTCAACTTCCACTGTTATTTGCTCATTTGAAAGCATTATCCTGGGCAACTCAAACTTGAAATTCCCTCTAGAAAATTGTGTGATTTTCTCTTTCACCTATTATCACCTACATCTTTTATTGTTACTATTCAGTCGTACCGTACTAATAGTAACCACTAATCACATCTTGTATGATATTATATCATACATCGAACATGGTTTCTACTTATTTCGAATTCTATCAACTTATTTTGCAACTCATGTAACTGTTGTAGTTGCTAAGGAAAAGTGCTATCATAGGTTCAGATAATTTAAATAACCCCAACGAAAGGATGTCCTAACATGATAAAACACAAAGATCATTTTCATGGAAGTGATTTAGAAGCAATTGAACAGGTTTATGGTATCAAGAAAGAAGATATAACTTCATTTAGTGCCAATGTAAATCCACTAGGTGTTTCTTATCAATTACGTAAGTGCCTAGCTTCACATATAGATGCCATAACTACTTATCCAGATCGCGAATACACTTCTCTTCGTAATTGCATTGCTTCCTATGCCCATACGGATGCTTCTAATATTATCGTAGGCAATGGATCAACAGAACTCATCTCTTTAATGATACAAATTAAAGCTCCTAAAAAGGCTTTAATCCTCGGTCCGACGTATTCCGAATACGAACGCGAAGTTTCACTTGGCGGCGGTAGTTCATTCTACTTCCCATTACAAGAGGAAGATGACTTTAGATTAAATCTTGAACAACTATGTTCAAAGTTGACTTCTGATATTGATTTACTCATCATATGCAATCCGAATAACCCAACAGCAGGAAGTATTTATCGCAAAGATATGCGTAAGATTCTAGATCATTGCAAACGAAATGATATCTTCGTTATGGTAGATGAAACTTATATTGAATTTGCTCCTGATATGGATCAAATAAGCAGTGTTCCTTTAACTAATGATTATAATAATATAATCATTTTACGTGGTATCTCCAAATTCTTTGCTGCTCCAGGGTTACGTTTAGGTTATGCAATCTGTGGAAACTCAGACTTAATCAAAGAAATTAATAATAAGAAAAACCCTTGGACAATTAACACTCTTGCTGCTATAGCTGGCGAAATTATGTTTAAGGATACCGAATATATCAACGCAACAAAACAAATGATTAATCAAGAACGCGAGCGAATCTATAGTTATCTTGATGAGATACCAAATATTAAGTACTATCCTTCAACGTCGAATTTTATATTATGTAAGATTCTTAATGATACTGTAACTTCAAATGACTTATTCGAAGCTGCGATTCGTAAGGGATTAATGATTCGTGATTGTTCAACCTTTCCATTCTTAGATGATCACTATATTCGTTTTTGTTTCATGTCACCGGAGAAGAACGATGAACTTCTTGCGGTTATTAAAGAAGTTTGCTAAAAGTGCGCTATATAATGTTTCTCCTTTTCGATCTTTTAGAGAATAGCGAATCGAAATGACTAAATGTATTGAAATGCGACATCAAAAAAACAACTTTTCATAGCTGTATGCCATCTGTGAACATAAACATGTTTACAAAATGGTTTTCAGCACAGAAAAGTTGTTCTTTTTTAAATATTACTAAAAAATCGATAAAATGCATGCATAATATCAATTGCTATAACAAACATAATAAATGCCATCGAAAAACTTGTTATGTTTTGCATGGAGATTGATTGCCAAGCGAGTGTAGTGTTACCTGTGCTTTGCATTTGATTAACAAATTCTGTATTCCAAATTCCTGGAAATCGAAAAAGAAAAAAGCAACCAATTGCATTTAATATTCCTGAGATTCCCTTCCATATCAACAACGAAAAAGAAGGACGGTTTCTCCATATCGCCGCTATACTATACCCAGTAGATACTAAGAGCATAATAGTAATTAACACTTTAAAATCTTGAATACGACTTGCTAAGAAAAGAGGAATTCTTTGAATTTCTCCTCCATCTTTTACTATTACACCTAACGACAGACGATTACCCGCAACATAAACAAGAATTAGTAAAACTACTTTTACAAACAAGCCAATTATGTAATCCATTCTCTTATTTGGTCTCTTAATTTGCGGATAACGTAGATGTAATGCTGTCCATTTTCCTCTACTATGTTCTTCTTTCTCTTCTTCCTTACGTAGTATCTTATTTGCTATGAAATAAATCAATGTTATGAATCCACATAAGAATACAAGACTAATTATCAGGCTCTTCAAAACATACCAAGCGCCTACTTCACTACCATTACTGGTATCCATACAAAGAAAAGCTATCACATTACCTACAATTACATAAATTAATGACAAACACAATACCCTTTGATAAGATGCCGCACTTTCTTTTCCAACAATCTTACCATTACTTTTACAATAACTTCTCCCTAACTCTCTTGGATTTCCAATCTCATCTAAGACCTTCATAACTTCGTCTTCTGACATGCCTTCTACGCTTTTATTCCCCTGTTTTAAAGCTACTTCTTCAATTCTCTTAAGTACATCTTCTTTAACCTTTTTTCTCTTAGAAAAGGTTACGTGTATCAATACATCTTCAACGTATCTTTTAATCAAATGCATATTCTTACCTCTTGCTTTCTTATATAGTAACTATCGAGCTTCACATTCTCATTAACTAAGTCTATGACACAAGACACTTTCCTCAAGTTCGTGTCACTCACTTAGGACAAAAATGATCAAAGATAATATATTCAAAATACCCTTCACATTCACGTCTTGCTTCTTCACTACGCACTGTCCATGCAAATGTATATGGTCTATAAATCTTTGAGCATAGATAAAATGACATAGTTTTGCGATATTTATACTTGTACGCAATAAAATCTGGTTTGGCTAACCAATTAAATAGGAGATTTTGCAAAAGAAAATATAGAAATTTGTTCCCCTTTTTCTTGTCCCTAATAAACATAGTTGACAATTGACCTCGCATTACTGCGTTATTATGTCTTCTGTACCATAATATCCCGAGCGGATTAAAGGATTCTACACAGTAAACACCCTTATACTTACTTAGCATTGCATTCACAAGCTCACAGGTTCTCTTACATCTATATTCTAACTTAAGTTCTACAATTATAGGGACTTTTCCATTAATAACTCTTAGTACTTCATCAAATCTAGGAATCTTACAGTTAGATTTTAATAAAGTATACTGGCACAACTCCTTATATGTCATATCATATACGTTACGATCCACACCACACATTCTTAGAATTGAATAATCATGAAATACCACAATTACTTCATCCTTTGTTAACTGTACATCAAGTTCAATACCATAATCATTCTTAATTGCATTCTCAAAAGCAGGGATAGAATTCTCTGGTGACTTTGTGTTATTGTCAAACAGCCCTCTATGAGCATAGTACCAACCCTTAAACGATGAATCATCAGCTCGATGAACCATTCTTGGCATTATAGCCAGAAGATATAGTACAACAATCAAACACAGGATAATCGTAATGATATTCATTCTACTTGTCCCTTCTTATTATTCAAAATAATGAAATTCACTAGCTATTATACAACCAAATATAGAACATTTCAACTAAATAAGCCTTTATAAGCCGATTTATTTTCGTTATTTTTCGGAGATGAAAGCTAAATCCTATTATCAGAATACAAAAAATCCTAAGAAAATTAAATTATTCTTAATTCTCTTAGGATTTTATAAACTCTATTACTTATAGCTAATTCTAACGATAGATGATTTCATCTCTTCCTGGTCCATTGGATACCATAGTAACCGGTACTTCTAATTCTTTTTCAATGAATTCGATATATTTTCTACAGTTTTCTGGAAGATCTTCATACTTAGTAATTCCACGGATCTCTTCTTTCCAACCAGGTAATACTTCATAAACAGGTTTAGCTTTTGCAAGTTGTACTGTAGTTGGGAAATCTTTTGTTACTTTACCATCGATTTCATAACCAATGCAAACTGGAATTTCATCAAGATAACCAAGTACATCAAGTACTGTAAGAGCTACCCCAGTAGCACCTTGAATCTTACAACCATAACGAGATGCAACCGCATCAAACCAGCCCATTCTTCTTGGTCTACCAGTTGTTGCGCCGTATTCACCACCGTCACCACCACGTCTTCTAAGTTCATCCGCTTCTTCGCCAAAGATTTCACTTACGAATTCCCCAGCACCTACAGCACTTGAGTATGCTTTAACAACAGTGATGATTTCTTTGATCTCATATGGTGGGATACCTGCTCCAATTGCACCATAAGCTGCTAATGTAGATGAAGATGTAACCATTGGGTAGATACCGAAATCAGGATCTTTTAATGAACCTAATTGTCCTTCTAATAAGATGTTCTTACCATCTTTAATTGCTTGCTGTAAATATGATGCAACATCACATACATAAGGAGCAACCATTTCTTTATATTCCATTAATGTGTTAAATAATTCATTTTCATCAATTGCTGGTTTATGATAAAGATGTTCTAAGATAACATTCTTTTGTTCGCACACTCTCTTAATTTTTTCTTTTATTACTTCCTCATCAGCAAATAATTCTGAAACTTGGAAACCAACTTTCGCATATTTGTCTGAATAGAATGGTGCGATACCTGATTTTGTTGAACCAAATGAAGCTTTTCCTAAACGTTCCTCTTCATATTGATCGAATAATATATGATAAGGCATAAGGATCTGAGCACGGTCAGAAACTAAAATTCTTGGTTTTGGTACTCCTCTTTCAACAAGACTTTGAACTTCTTTGAATAAATATGGTATATTTAATGCTACACCATTACCGATAACGCTTGTTGTATGATCATAGAATACTCCTGAAGGTAATAAGTGAAGTGCAAACTTTCCATAATTGTTAATGATTGTATGACCTGCATTACTACCACCTTGAAAACGTACAATTATGTCTGACTCTTGTCCTAACATATCTGTAATCTTACCTTTTCCTTCGTCTCCCCAGTTAGCACCTACAATTGCTTTAACCATGTCTAAATCCTCCTAAATCGTATTTATAATGACATTAACTATTATCTCTCTTGCTAATAGTGTGCTAATTTTACGTTTTCCACCAGCACTTATTCATTATACCACATAGCAGACATAAGTAAAATCAATATTCTTTATATTATACATAACTATTGCTTATGTTTCTGTGTGTCTCTTATTCTATTTTGTGAACTTTTCTGCGTTTTTATCCCTCTTCTAACATTTCTAATAACTTCTTAGAAGCACCAGAGATGGAATTTTTCTCACTTGATATAATGCAGATATTTCGCTTTGGCACTGGTTTATCAAAATGTAGCTGAAACAATTCTCCTGTTTCCAAGTATTTTTTCGCAAAATCACTTACCACACACCCAATACCTAGATTACGGATTGCAAATTGTACAATAATATCACTTGTTGCTAACTCAAACTCAGGGTTCAGTACCACATGATTTCTAGATAAAAACTCATCCATATACTTTCTAGTACTTGTGTTATGCTCAAGGCAGATAATAGGTAGCTCTTCTAACTCTTGATAATGCATCATCTTATTCTTATACATCCAGAATTTATTTCCTGCTACAAAGATATCTTCAATCGGTTGAATTTGTGTAACTTTAAAATCAGGTTTAGAAACAAAAGGCGAACTTACGCAACCAAAGTCAATCTTTCCTTCTTTCAGATAGGAAATGGTTTCTGGTGTAGGTGCATTGGTAACATTAACTTTGATATTGGGATACATCTCATGAAAACGTTCTAGATAAGGTAATAGACAGAATTGTAACGTCATGTCACTGGCCCCAATACGAATCTCGCCAGTTTCCAAATCCATCATCTTTTTGAATTTTTCTTCACCAATTAAGATTGTCTCATAACCTTTTTGGACATAAGAAAAGAGAGATTCCCCTTCAATCGTTAATTTCGCACCCTTTGCTGTACGAACAAACAAATTGCTTCCAAGACTTCTCTCCAACTGCTTAATTGCCTGACTAACTGCAGGCTGAGATATACATAATTGTTCTGCTGCAGCGGTTATTCCGCCATATTTGGCAACATGATAAAAGATTTTATAATATTCTAAATTTACGCTCATTCTTCTATCCCCATCTTTCCTCTTAAGATAACTTCTAAAATTATTATAATCGCTTATTCCAGTGTCTGCAAGAAAAAAGCAGGAACAAAACTCTTTCCTGATTTGTCCCTGCTCTTTCTATACGAATAATCTTAGTTATCGATTAATTTGCTTTCGTTTGTCCAACTCATTAATTTACGAAGTTCAGCACCAACTTTTTCAACTGGATGTTCAGCTTCCATTCTTCTCATCGCATTGAAGTTTGTACATCCGATTTGGTTTTCTAATAACCAGTTACGTGCGAATACACCTTCTTGGATATCTTTTAATACTTGTCTCATTGCATTCTTAGTATCTTCTGTGATGATTTTTGGTCCAGTGATGTAATCACCATATTCTGCAGTATTAGAGATTGAATATCTCATTCCTGAAAAACCACTTTGGTTGATTAAGTCAACGATTAATTTCATTTCATGGATACATTCAAAGTAAGCACTTTCTGGTTCATAACCAGCTTCTACTAATACTTCGTAACCACATTTCATAAGTGCAGATACACCACCACAAAGAACTGCTTGTTCACCAAATAAATCAGTTTCAGTTTCTTGACGGAATGTAGTTTCAAGAACACCAGCTCTAGCACCACCGATAGCAAGGGCATATGCAAGACCTAAATCGTGTGCATTACCTGTTGCATCTTGATGTACAGCGATAAGACATGGAACACCTTTTCCTTCTTGGTATTGGCTTCTTACTGTATGACCAGGTCCTTTAGGAGCAATCATGATAACGTTAATATCTTTAGGTGGAATGATTTGTCCAAAATGAATTGCAAAACCATGAGCAAACATTAATGTATTACCTGGTTCAAGATTTGGAGCAATTGATTCATTATACATCTTAGCTTGTTTCTCATCGTTGATAAGAATCATAATGATATCTGCTTTTTTTGCTGCCTCTGCTGCTGTATATACTTCAAATCCTGCTGCTTCAGCTTTAGCCCATGATCTGCTTCCTTCATAAAGACCAATAATTACGTTTGCACCTGATTCTTTCGCATTTAATGCATGTGCATGACCTTGGCTACCATATCCGATAACAGCTATTGTTTTTCCTTCTAGTAATGATAAGTTACAATCTTGTTGATAATAAATCTTTGCCATTTCTTTTTCCTCCTGAAAAAAATAATATATAACATACATGAAGCAATGATTGCTCCAGATATTTATTAATAAATCCCGCTTCGTTTTATGAACTTTATGTACCTATGTATTCAATTGCTTGAAGCCCCTACCTTAATTAATCTAGGTAATCTGAGATATCACCAGAACCTCTTTCTAATCCTGTAAGTCCTGTTCTTACTAACTCTTTAATTGTATATCCTTCTAACAAACTAACAAATGCATCTAACTTAGCCTGGTTTCCTGTTAATTCAACCATTAACGATTCACTTGAAACATCAACGATTTTCGCTCTGAAGATATCAGCCACTGCAATGACAGCTTGTCGATCCTTAGCACTTGCTTGAACTTTCACTAAGATTAATTCACGACATACCGATTCGCCATCTTTTAACTCTATGACTTCTTTTACATCTTCTAACTTATTTAACTGTTTTTCAATCTGTTCGAGAATCTGATTATCACCTGACACAGCTACTGTCATTCGTGAATATGCAGGGTCTTGTGTTTCACCAACGGATAAACTATCAATATTATATCCTCTTCTACTGAACAAACCAGCTACTCGGCTAAGTACACCCGCAGTATTGTCTACTAAGATAGATAATACCATTCTTCTCATGGATAATACTCCTCCCTACTAAAATTTAGTAAATCTTCGCGTATCAATTTGGAATTACGTCAACTTTATTTTATTATATTTGGCTTACTAACCTGTAAAGTCATATACAAAATGCCCGACACCACAGATAATTTCGTGACGGGGCATACACTGCTACTTAATAAGTTAATTGTTCGATTACTTGTTCATAAGCTTGCTTGTATTGTAACAATTCCCTATCTTTTTGTCAAGCTTACTTAAGTTATAACTTTAACAGTTTAAAACGTTGTATTACTTGATTTCCCTTGTATTCAGTTACTATTTTTCTATTCTTATTTTTCCTTTCAGTTAACTCATAAACCTTGATAAAGTAAGGAAATTCAACTATTTCCACAATTTTATTTAGATAACTTCACAAAAGAGTTATAGAAGAAAACTTTCACTTCTATAACTCCTTTGATTATCTTGTATAATTAATTTGTATGGAAACAATCCTATTCTAATTAACACAAAGATTTATCTTTCTTTTGAGTGATTCTTTGAATCCCTACTCTTATTCTGATATATCCAAATTATTACTAATCCAATTGCTGCAAGTAAAGAAATAGAAATTCCGATTAGCCACAATGTAAAATGCGTAGTAACACCTGTCTTTGGAAGAGCTCCATGGGTATCATCATTTCCATTTCGTTGATTAGCTCCCTTATCATCAGATTTAGAATTACCTTTTGAATCTGTTTCCGTTGATTTCTCATCATTCTCATCAGAATTATCTGGTTTTCCCGGTTTTTCCTCATCATTCTGGTTTGGCTTTTCAGGTTTTTCAGGCTTTTGAGGCTTTTGACTATCTTCCGGCTTTTGGGGTTCTTCCGGTTTTTGAGGCTCTCCAGGTTTTTCAGGTTCTTGTGGATTACTTGGATTAGCTGGCTCAGTTGGAGGATTTGTTGGAACTACCGCAGAAATCTTCTTATTGGTTATCGTGAGGGTTACAGACTCATTTACATCAACCGACACCTCTATCCAATCTTTAGAAAGTACGTATCCTGCAGGTGCAGCTGTTTCTTTCACATAGTAAGTTCCTTTTTTTAGTCCAGTAAAACTACAAACTCCAGCATTATCTGTTGTCTGTTCTCCTAAAAGAGTTGTCTTATCCTGTCCATACAAGGCAAAACTTGCTCCAGATAAGACTTTTGCCCCCTCCTCATTGGTCTTGGTAACTTGAATGGAAGCTTTTTCATTCCAGCCAATTGGATAATTTCCTAACTGCTTTGTAATCACCTCATCATTATCACCAGTAGTAATTATGAAAACGTCTGAAGTCAAAATATACCCTTCTGGAGCTGTAATCTCTTTTAGATAATATGTGTGATTAGGATACAATCCTGTAAAGTTAATGGTTCCATCGTTAGATGTAACCTGTGGTTCACCTATTTTCACAGTACAGTTTTCATCTTCATAAAGCTGAAACTCTGCCTTTGAGAGCTTCTTTGTCAAATCAAGAGCATCCACCTTCACAACAGTCAACGTTACATTAGCCCCACCCTTTAGAACGTTGACAACATTTATTACTATCTTGGGATTATAATTTGTAACATCTAATTCGTTCCACTTAGAATTAAGTTCATACCCTACAGGGGCCGTGATTTCTTTCCAATATAATGTTTTGGTATCCTTTACTAAGCTTTTGGGAATAGCAAGTGTACAAATACCAGTTGCACTATCACAAGTTGCACTCACTAATGGAGTCATATCTGTTTTATTGACATAAAAGCCAAAAACAGCTCCATCTAATTTGTTACCCTTTAAATCTACTTTTTTAATCTGTAAAGAAACAAAGCTTGCTTTCGGTAACACCATTTTAGCATTACCATTAGATGTAACTTTCATAGTATTGTTAGCATTCTTAATAGAACTATCCTCTGGAAGAACACTTCCTACCAGCCTTACTTCGTTTTTTAGATCAACTCCAGTACGCACTATGTAAGTTCTATAAGTCAGAATATAGCCTTGAGTTGCATCAGGAATATCCACGGTTAGTGTACGTGTTGAAGTATTGTACGAAATAGTAGTTTCAACTGGAGTACCTTCCGGTATCATTTCAACGGTATATGTACCTGAAGATTGACTTACTTTCAATGTAGCTGCTTTATACAACTTCACACTATCTAAATCCAAATACAAGCCATCAGGTAAAGTATCTACTAGCTGCATTTTAGGATTAGATGGTAATCCTTTTAAAAGATCCATACCAAGAGGATTTAACTTCACCGTGTAGTCCGCAGTTAGATTCTGTTCATTCTTACTTGCAGTCTTGGTTAACGCCTTATTAGACAATGCTAAAGTTGCTTTGCTTTTTACTTCTTTCGTATTGGTTTCGCTTATCAACGATGCAGTATTATTTATCTCTACTTTATCCTTGGTTTGGAAGGCCTCGCTGTCTACATCTACCGTCGTTGTAAATGTAATTTCTTGCTTTGTAGTTACCTTGGATAGGTTTATAGTAATAGTATTCGTTGTTTCATCAAGTGAAAATGTATTGTTTCCGTTAAAACTTGAACCATTTAGTGTTGCCTCATTAACGTTACATGTCAAACCCGCTTCAAGCGTATCACTTATTGTAACATTCCCTAAATTTGTTTCATTCTCATTAACCGTCAGACTCCATGTCAGCTTTTTGCTAGTTGGATCATAGGATACATGTTTCTTTGTTAAAATAATACTTGAGGCCTTGATTGTTGCCGTAGCAGAAATATCTGCTGAGATAGGAATATTATCTACTGTTGTACCCACCTTTGCCATCTTAACCGTATTCGTAAATGTCTTAGAGGCATTTCCTGCATAGAAACTTGGGTCACTGACATATGTTTTCATTTCAAAACTAAAGCTTTTTTTACCAAGATTATCTATTCTTATTGTAAGTTTATTACCTACTAATTCAACTACTACACTGTCTTGAACAACTTTATCTGCACCAGCAATAATCAATCCATTTTTTACAGCAGCTACAATACTATCTTTAATTCCATCTACAACAGGCCCGTTCGTACTTCCAATTGGTACAAAGCTATGCTCTGGAGTTATAGTTGACAAATCATCTACTAACTCAACCTTTGTTAGATTTACCTTATTAGGATTCACTGTAATTATCCATGTAAGTGAATGATCTACTCTATTGTAATTCTTACCGGATTTTTTAAGCAGCGTATTATTAAGATTATCTGGTTTTTTGGATACCGAAGGGGGTGTTAATTTACCACCTGCTCCAATCCCATCTGGCCACTCATATACTAAGAAAACTATGTTTTTAACGCTTTCATCATTAAGACTTGATGTCTGATCAAAATACTCCTTCTTCACTGTAGTTGTATAGGTAATTTTATATATTTTTTCACTAGTTGCAGGATTTCCATCCTCAACTAGTTTAAACTCCATCTTAGTTTTACCATCTACATCCGATATAGTTGGCTCAGCTACAGAGATTGCTGTGCCATTCTCACGAACCACTTTGATGCTATTCTTATCAAGTATTAAGCCTTCACCCATTATATCTGTAAGAATAAGGTTCTTAAAATTACGGCTAGCTGTCTGCACTGTTACTTCCCAGTTAATCTTCCAATCACCGTTTACATCTGTAGGCGCCACAGCTATTCCATCCTTTTTAATCATAGTTCGACCAGACCAACTATTCGTAGATATTGTAGCTGTTCTATTTCCTTGCACGCCTTTTGCGTCTACGTCACCAACTTTTGCAACAATATTGTTCGTATAACTTTTATCGCTTCCAGAATTCCATATACTTGTTATCTCTCCTTCTGTCAGTTTGCTCTTATAGGAAAAGGTAAGTATTTGACCACCTTTAATCTCTGTCAAATCACAGATTAACTTGTTATCCTCTTTACTCACCCAACTTGATTTGTCCTCTCCATCTACTTTAACATTAGCACTATTTTCTACATAAACCATACCACTTGGAAGAGTATCTATCAATTTAGTAGGTATATCACCAGTATAAGCACCCACTGGATGGGTATAGGTAACTGTCCACTCTACCTCACCTTGTTCATTCCATGTACCAACTGCCTTACTTAATTGAGGTGCTTTAGGTACCAATTCATTTACTGTAATTGTTACACTATCAGTAAGTAAATTGATTGTAATCTTCCCCTGTTCGTCTGCGGTCAAATCTTTGTCAAGCTTACATTCATAATCTATAAAAGCATTCTCAAGTAAGGAAAGTGCCTCATATTCTATCCCCTCATTTGAATATTTGCCCATATCCTTAAATTCAATATGTATTGTCCTATCTCCAGCTATCCATGATATCGTTGCAAATGGTACGTCAGGGAAGTCATCTGAGACCTCCTGTGCTTTTATATCCGCAAATCCATCTGTTGAAGGAACACCAAATTTCTCCGGCAATTCAAGTTGGTACGAATCTCCAGCTTTTACGTTTTCAAGGCTATTCCAAGTCATACGAATTAAAAGGCCATCGTATAAACTTACTTCAGATCCAGTTGTAATAGGTGTTTCAACCGAATTCTTCTTCTGAAACAATTCTATTAAGTCTGGAGCAACTGTGTTACCTGTACCATTTGTAACAATAGCTGAGCCTGTTACTACTCCAATATCAGTTTTTGATGTACTTGTTTTGGTTGTGTGCTCACTATCAGCAAAAGCTGTTGTACCATTAATCACCATTAATAACATTAATATAAACGAGATAACTCTTTTCATTTTCTGTGTTACTCTCACCCTCTTCACTCCTATCCCCTATCCTTTCTCTAATTTGATTTGATACTTATTGAGGAGTTACATACCCTAGAATCACAA
>NZ_CBDLAM010000034.1:0-22837 GCF_965301125.1 Anaerosporobacter sp.
TAGAAGTACTTAGATGTGTAGCGTGTTTCGTGTCATAGTACGTCAGCTAAGAAGCATTGAATACCTATAGGAGTTTTGCGTTCATAGCCTCTTTATTCTTGACGAATTTATGATACGGTGTTATAAATGATAGAGAATAAATTGTACTACTATGTCAACAGACTAAATAGTAACAATAACAACGTGTGACACACTAGGAGGTACTTCATGACAAAAGTCTCATTTAGCGAGCTTATTCCAGTCGCTCCCCTTAAAATATACGCTCATCCAAGCTGTGCTAATCTTGGAACTCTAGTAAATGATGACATTATCCACAGCAGAAATAATGATGTTTCTGAAGAAGAATGCCATGCACTCACTCGCATTGGTTATCAATCAGAAAGTTATCTACTTGATACAGAATGTCCACGATTCGGCTCAGGTGAAGCAAAAGCAAAATTAAATGAATCTGTCCGCGGAAAGGATTTATATATTCTTGCCGATGTAACGAATCATAGTGGAGAATATTTAGCATTTGGAAACAGCACATTCACTTCTCCAGATGATATCTTCCAAGATATCAAACGTATTATCTCTGCTTGTAACGGTAAACCTTACCGTACAACAGTTATTCTTCCTTATCTTTATGAAAATAGACAAAACCGTCGTAATGTTTTAGAATCACTTGACTGCGCTACGGCTTTGCAAGAACTGTCTAGTATGGGAGTGGAAAATATCATTACCTTTGATTCTCATGATCCTACTGTACAGAATTCTATTCCTATTCAAGGATTTGATAATTTCACAACCGCTTTCCAATTTATCCGTGAGATTTCCCGTACAGAAAGCGATATTATATTCGATAAAGAACATCTCATGATTGTCAGTCCAGATGATGGTGGCATGAGCCGTGCTGTATATTACGCTAACGTACTTGGTGTGGATATGGGGATGTTCTACAAGAGAAGAAACTATGCTGCTAAAGAGAATGTGGATGGCAAGAATCCTATCATTGGTATTGAATTCTTAGGAAATAGTGTAGCTGATAAAGATGTTATTGTAGTTGATGATATGATTGCAACTGGTACAAGCATTATAGAAACCGCATATGAACTTAAGAAACGACATGCAAAAAACATCTATATCGTTGCTTCTTTTGGATTATTTTCAGAAGGTCTTGAACGTTTTGATAAAGCCTATGAGGATGGTGTTATTAACCGAATCTACACAACTAATTTAGTTTATGCATCTGATGAGTTAAAGAATAAACCATATTATACAAGTGTTGACCTAAGCAAATATATCAGCTTAATCATTAACACATTAAATCATGATACCTCTGTTAACGATATATTAGTACCTACACTGCGTATACAAGAACTTTTAGCTGATATTAAGAAGTAATAAAATTCAAAAAACAGCAATAAAACTACTCACTATGTTAGTTTTATTGCTGTTTCTTCTATACTATATTCAATCCTACTCTAAAGGCGAACCGCAACATTCACATTCACTGACTTCGCCGTCGATAATCTTATTATTGCCTCCACAGTTTTTACAAACAACAATACGAGGTCCTTTCTTTTCTGGAGGTTTCTCCTCTTTTGAAGATGGTTGTTGATTTGTAATTATTGTTTGCGTTACATGTATCTGATTATATTGCCCTTGGCTTGATTGGAGTTCCTCAAATTGTTGTTGTAATGATTGTTGTTCTCCAAATACCATTTGGCTTAATGCGTCTAGGTTTAATTGTGAACTGTCATTTTGTGCTTGATTTTCTGTAAATTGTTGTTCCGTCGCATCATTTACATTTGTAGTTTCCAATATTATTTCACGTTTACTCTCATCAATATATGCACCCTCAAAAAACCCTTTATAAATCATTTCTAGTAAATCTGCATATGCTTTTTCGTAAGTGGTCGGAATAGAACTAGCAATCGTATCAATTTTTCTTACTCTGTTATTCGAAACAATAGCTATGTATTTTTTAAACCTATTGGCTTTTGTTTGTCTTCTTTTAGCAAAAACTAGCATTATTGCTCCACCAATGCCAATACAAATTCCAAAAGTTGTGAATACCGTAGTAAGTTCTTCTCCACTTTCCGACGTCTCCATACCAGATGCACCTGACACAATGTACATAACTGCTAATACAATACACACCCAACCTACTACCTTCAGTACTTTTCCGCCTCTTAAAATAGCCGCAGTATCTGTTGTAAGTTTCTTATGTAGTAGATATAAGCCAACTGGCCAAAATAATATCAATAAAAGGATTACTACTCCCCATGAAGGCGAGTTTTTCGTCTCTCTTGTCATAATTGTCTACCTTTCCATTTATTTAATAGGAGAGCCACAGTACTCGCATTCGCCTACTTCTCCCTTTGTAATTTTATTAATTCCGCCACAACTTTTACATGTAACACTTATATATTCTTCTTCTTTTTCATTTTTTTTATCTATATTAGGATTACTCGCAGTTTGTATATTGGAATATGCATTAGGAACCGTATTCTTTTTTACCCCAGCATGCGCTAATACAACTCGATTATTTGATGAATCAATATAAGCATTAACAAAATACTTTTTTATTATCATTTGTTGCAAGTTATTAATAACTACATCTTGAGAAGTACCTAAATTAAGCGCCAGATTCTCAATTGAACCAGTTGGATCCGAAGATAGCATTGTTATATAGGTTCTAAAATCAGAAATTAATTTTTTTCTTTTCCTACTTAGTATAATTAACCATATTCCTAAACCTGTAAATATAGTGCTTATAATTGATTCTTTTATCCCACTTCTGTCAACTAGTGTTAATATCGTCGACATTCCAAATATAATAATCAAGAACCATCCCACACACAGCTGTATCTTTTCTATAATCTTACTAATAACAAGTGCGCTCTTACTTTTCAACTTAAACTCCCCCTACTTTCGTTAACCTTATCTCTTGCTTTCTCTTATTAATTAGTACAAGTAATTCCGCTAATAAATCTTTAATTTCGTTATTATTTTCATCTTTATCAGCCACTTGTATTAAGATTAATTCTATCTTAGCCACCGCATTTTGAATAAGATCATCACTTGGAACAATAGTTGAAGTATCACTATAGCGCAACTCTTCTGCAATCTTTTTTAGTTCTTCAGCATATTTTTCATTTCTAATGTCCTCGCTTAAGGAGATAAGTTTATCAATTACAACAGTCAATGACGTAACTGCATTCATTGTTTTACTGTTCGAATTATGTACACTAGATGCCGTAAAATAACCAATGATAAGTACGACAAAGGCAATTCCCCATATAATTAGTTGCCATGTATAAAATCCTTTTAAACTATCAATGTCTTTACCCATATAGATACATGACACTATTATGGACTCTAACGCACCAGCACTTAACGTGAAGCCCCATACAGTTCTTAAAATAATCTGAGATATTGATTGGCTTAAGTACTCAATAAATAATAAACCACCAAAAAATACAATCTCAGCCCCTATAATAAATCCAAGATAAATACACATAAATATAGTTCTATCTTCCGTTACCAAAGTAAATAATATGACTGTGATCACTAATACTATAACACCTATAATTGAAATAGCATGTTTTCTATTCTTCATATTCTCCCCCTATTCAAACTTCTCACCACATTCTGGGCAGAATTTAGGTGATCCTTCTATGGATATTCCACACTTAGGGCAGTTTTTAGTCAATGACATACCACATTCTGGACAAAACTTAGTACCCTTTGAAATCATGTTCCCGCATCCAGAGCAGCTTATAGGTGCTTCATATCCACATTTATCACACTTAGTGGCTTCATCAGGCATATCATAACCGCACTGTGGACATGGATTATATTTATTGCCGCATTCAGGACAAAACTTCATATTCTTAATGAGTTTAGCACCGCAATTGCTACATTTAACATCAGAATTCTTATCATCTTTTCCCGTATCTTCAGTGTCAAACCCACATGTACCACAGAAACGCTGGTCTTTCTTCATAGCTGTATGACACTTTGGACACTCCCTATACTTATTTGCATCACGATTACTTGTATTAATTTCTCCTGAAATAGATCCAAATGCATTCCCTACGGAACCACCAAGTCCTACACCCATTCCAAGCCCAAGCCCCGCTCCCATAATTGGTGCTGATGATGAACCTGTATTCTTAGCTGCGCCTTCTAATGTATCAAAAGATCTTTCCTGTTGATAATTGTATCCAATAATGTTCATCTCGGCACGTTTTGCTAGTGCATCTTTTAATTTGATTACAGCAGAATCATCCTCTGGAATACTAAGATCGTTCACATAGAAATTAACAAGATTGATACCATACTCTTTCATAGTAGGTTCAATACGTTCTTTCATAAAAGTTGATAACTCATCAATATATGCATTTATTTCAAGTACACTGACTTGGTTATGTATTAAATATTGAGATACGGCATCTTTCACTTTTGTGATATATAACCCTCTAAAGAATTTGACAATACTGTTTTTATCAAGAACAGAGAGTGTACCAACCAATTTAATTAAGAATTTCTTGGAATCTTCTACATGGATTCCAAAAACACCATTAGAGCGGACCGGGATAAATACTCCGTATTTTGGATCTTGAATCTGAATCGGTGATGCGGTTCCCCATTTTATATCCAATGAATATACTTTGTTAATAAACCACACCTCTGCGGTAAATGGTGAGCGTCCTCCAAATGGTAGATTCACTAGATTATTAAGGATTGGTATATTAGCCGTATCTAGTGTATGCCTTCCGCTTCCAAACACATCAAGTGCTTTTCCACCTTTCACTAATATAGCTTCTTGAGATTCATTAACGATTAATTGTGTCCAAGTACCTAACTCCTCACTTGGATACTTCCATGCAAATACGTCTGGACCTCCATTGTATTTAATAACTTCAACTATTGCCATAATGCCTCCTAAAGATATATATATTACCTATAATTTTAATTTTTATGTAATTTTTACTATATAAATCCATAATTAGTTTAACATTATCTTACACGTATTTCAATCTTATTTTCGTCATATTTCTTATAATAGTTATAAAAAAACAACTTTTTCTAGCTTCGTACCATCTATGAATATGTATTTTCACAAAATGGTATTCAGCGTAAAAAAGTTGTTCGTTTGGTTGTGTATTTATTCTTTAGAAAGAAATGCAGCTAGATTTCCACGCATTCCCTTTGAGGCACGATGTGAGAAAAATACTTCATGATTACAACAAGTGCAGATATTAGAATTCGTTATACTTTCTCTTGGTATTCCTGCTTCCACACAATTTGTTATATTAGCTAACCATAAGTCTAATTGATACTTTCCGTCCGTCTTCTTTTCTAATAAGGTATCTGCAATTTCCTTAGGATATGCTTTCATAAATTCTGTAGCTACATCTTCACTAATTTCATAGCAGTCCCTACAGATAGATGGTCCAATTACAGCAATTACATCTTCTGGATTAGTACCAAATTCCTCACTCATAACCTTTATCGTGTGAACAGCCATCTTATTCACGGTTCCCTTCCAGCCCGAATGAGATAGTCCAATTACTTTATTCTTAGCGTCTACAAAATACAAAGGTACACAATCAGCATAATACGTAACAAGGGGAATATTTGAACATTCCGTAATCAAACCATCAATTCCTACTAGCTCTCTTGGATAACGATACCCTCTTCCTCGATCTTTTTCTGTAACAACATATATCTTCGTATCATGTACTTGGTCTGAAAATACTAAGTCATTAGGGTCAATATGAATTGCTTTACAGATTCTGCGGAAATTTTCTCGAACATTTTCTTCTTCATCACCTCTTGAAAAACTAAGATTCATCGATGATAGATGTTCTTTACTAACACCGCCAAGGCGAGTTGAAAAACAATGTTTAATATAAGGTAACTTATCTAATACTGGATATGTAACATATCCCACCTCTCCATCAAAATGCAATTCTCCTGCTTTTTGACCTTCTGCATTATAGGTAATATCACTTACTTGATTTTTGTATTTATATTTTAATTGTATGTCTTTCATAGCTACTCCATTCTATAAACTGTTTTCGGTCATACCTCAGTATTATATCATTTTTTTCATGGATTTACTACTGGCCCTCTTCTTGTTTTGGCAATGTTACCGTAAAACGGCTTCCCTGTTCTTCAGTACTTTCTGCTTGTACCGTTCCTCCATGTGCCGTTACGATAGACTTAACGATTGCAAGTCCGATTCCGGCTCCGCCACTTTTTCTATTACGAGACTTATCCGTGCGGTAAAAACGCTCGAAAACAAGAGATAATTCATGTCTAGGAATACCGATCCCATCATCTTCAACTACAAAAATACTACTGTTATGTGTGTCCTTTACCTCTATACGGATGTTTCCGTTTTCCTGTGTATATTTAATCGCATTGGAAAGTATATTTGCCATCACTTGACTTATTCGGTCTTTATCGGCATGTACAAACGAGGATTCTCCTTCTATCACGCTCGAAATGTTTTTCTTTTTCGCTTCTATCTCATATTTGTTATAACAAGAATGTGCAATATCCATTAAATCTACATAGGATTTATTAAGTATCAGATTATCACTTTCTGTTTTAGCTAGTCGTTCCAAATCAGCCACTAATCCTGTAAGCCTGTCGATTTCCTCGTAACAACTTTGTAGTCTTTTAGTACTTGGTTCCCACACCCCTTCTATCATTGCTTCCAGATGAGAAGCAAGTGTTGTAAGCGGGGTACGAAGTTCATGCGCAACATCTACTGTTAGACGTTTTCTCAGATTTTCCTGCTCGGCAAGTCCATCTGTAAGACAATTGATAGCAGCTGCAAGTTCATCCAGTTCTTTTAATTTTGTCTTGCCTTCAAATCGTATAGAATAATTTCCCTCTGAAATTCGCTTCGCAATATACACCGTTTTTCCTATCGGCCGTGTAATTCGCAAAGCTAAAATACTGCCAATTATCAAAGATAATATTAAGGATATTCCCCCAATAATCAAAAGAACCATATTTAAGGTATCTAAAAAATAAAAATCACTTTCTGTTAAAAAGAATGGACCGTAATAGCTGATAACCATATATCCTATTGTTTCGCCATTCATGGTAAGATCATAATTATGAGAAACAAATTCTCCACTGACATCCGGCCGTTTCTCTTCCATTCGCTCTGTTATCTCATGCATAACTTGTGTGCACTTAGCCATGTCATGATTTTGTGCATCCCAGACTACTTCGTCATTACGATCATAGATTTTGACAATGTAGCCGTCATATAATGCATACATACCCATACCGTGAATATATTCAATATTCCATTCCTTGGTCTCACTGTTATATTGATTATTAAAATTATCTACGATATTATCAGCTTTCATTTTCTCTTGCCTTGCTATGTGTTTTTCAAATTCTCGATTAATAATCAGATTTGACAGTATACAAATAACAGTTATGGTAAACAACACAGTCATCATGATTGTAAGAGATAATTGTGTCCGCAATTTACGCATTTTTATTCCCCTCCAAACTTATAACCTATCCCATGAATTGTAAGAACGTATACAGGGGATTTAGGATCATCTTCAAGTTTTTGCCGGAGATTTTTAATATGACTGTCAACAGCTCTGTCATATCCGTCAAAATTGCTTCCTAATGCAGTTTCTATCAATTCCCCACGGGTGAACACCTTACCAGGATATTTAATTAATGCCGCTAATATTTTCAGTTCATTTGGAGTCAGATTTACAATCTTCTGACCTTTCTTAACAATATTTTTTGCAAAATCGATATACAAATCGCCCTCATTCCATGAGTTTTTTATTGTCAATGGAGTTAGATCATCACTAGATCTACGAAGTACTGTTTCTTTTCGTGCATGCTATTCTTTAAGGGTGATCGGTTTTGTAATATAATCATCTGCTCCAATTCCGAGTCCATTAAGCAAATTGTTTTCGTCTGCTTTAGCTGTTAACATAATAATAGGAACTCTTGATTGTTTTCTTAAGGTTTGGCACACTTCCTCACCGGAAATCCCTGGCATCATAAGATCCAGAACAACTAAGGCTATATTTTCTTGTCCAAAAACTTTCAACGCCTGATGGCCATTTTCAGCAGTAAAAATGCAATATCCACGATTTTCGAGGAAAGAAGAAACTACCTCAAGGATTTTTGGTTCATCATCCACTATTAAAATATTTTTATTCTCTTTTTTCACTCTCGTTCACCTCTTAATCATTAACTTTGCCAGGCAACTATAGATATTTCACCTATAATAAACGCCAGAAAGGGGAAACTGCTAATGCTGCAGTTTCCCTCCTTACTAATCAACTATATCATAACCTTGATCTTCAATTTCAAACTTAATCTTATCAATAGATGCTATTTCAGGATTATAGGTTACCTCTACCAATCCTTCGGATAATTCTACAGATACAGTTTCTATACCTGGCAATGCACCTACTGCATTATTAACCGCCTTGACACAATGCTCACAAGACATTCCATCTACCTTTAATATTGTTTTTTCCATGTGTTACCTCCATTATTATCATTTTATTAGGCAATTTCGAAACTCTTTGCAGTTCATAAAGAAATATAATTTTATTTCAAGTCAAAAGGTTTCAATAATTTATCTACCTCTGTTTGCTTTCCGTCCACATGCACTTTTACTTTACCAAATACCCAGCCTTCAATTGCATTAGGGTCTACACCCGCATTTATAAATGGTTCTGGATTCAAGACAAACACGATATCTTTGTCATTTGAGCTCATATCCTTCGCCCATTCAAACATGTTACCATCACCAAGATTGACACCATAATGTCCCATCTCCATATGATATGCGATAGCGTCTCGCTTTATATCTACTATCTGTTCATATGATCTCAACGGCGTAGGTTCGTTAGAGTATGTCGGCTTGTCGTTGCCAAACTCTGTCCCCACTATAAGTGTATTTTCAGAATATGTAATGTTATCTGGTAGCTTCTCAACATCTAAGCCCGCATCGATAAACGGCTGTGCATCAATTAATAGCATTGTATCATAAAGTGAACTTTCACTCCAATCTTTACTCCATACAAACCCCACCGTTTCGTCTGGTGCTGTCAACTTCCAACCATTATTGTTCTCGTCGAATTGCACATATGCTGGTATTGTATTCAAAATATCTTCAAACGAGGTTATTGATCCATTTCCTACTACATCAAGAGAGTCAGTAAGTTTAGAGCAGGCAGTTGCTGAAAACAAGAATACTGCAGCAATTCCTAAGAAGGTTATCTTTTTTAATTTATTCATTCCCTTACCTTCCTTTCTCCATATGTAGGCTTAAATTTCCTTAGACGCAGTGCATTTGTAAGTACTGATACCGAACTAAGACTCATTGCGGCAGCGCCTATAATTGGATTAAGTAATGGTCCGCCAAATAAATGTAAGACTCCAGCGGCAACCGGGATACCCACAGTATTATAGCCAAATGCCCAAAATAAGTTCTGCCTAATATTATAGATTGTTTTTTTGCTAAGTTCAATGGCTGCAGGCACATCCATCAAATCACTGTGCATTAACACAATATCAGCCGATTCTATGGCAACGTCTGTTCCAGAACCAATGGCAATACCAATATCAGCCTGAGCAAGTGCTGGAGCATCGTTAATTCCGTCCCCCACCATTGCTACCTTACGGCCTTCATTTTGTAATTTCTTCACCTCATTGGATTTATCTTGTGGTAGTACCTCTGCTAAAACTCTGTCGATTCCAACCTGTTTTGCAATGGCTGCAGCGGTTTTTTTGTTATCTCCCGTAATCATAGCAACCTCAATGCCCATCTTATGAAGACTCTCTATTGCAGCCTTGCTGGACTTCTTTACTACATCAGCTACCGCTACAATGCCAGCCAGTTTTTCATTAATGGCTATATACATAGGTGTTTTTCCTTCCTCTGCCAACCTATCTGAGTCGTCTTCAAGTTCTGCCAAAGATATCCCTCGCTCTTCCATTAGCTTACGATTTCCAGCAAGAATGATCCGTCCATCTATAGATGCTTCAATTCCACGCCCAGTGAGTGATTCAAAGTTGTTGACCTTTAATATTTCCAAGCCTTTATCCTTAGCACCTTGTACAATTGCTTGCCCTAGTGGATGTTCAGAACTATTTTCAGCTGACGCTGTAATTTGTAATAGATTATCAGCGAGTATACCTTGTGTTGTCAAAATGTCGGTTACGGTAGGTTTACCTTCTGTAATTGTACCAGTTTTATCAAATACAATGGTATTGATTTTATGTGCCGTCTCTAACGCCTCACCACCCTTGATTAAGATTCCATTCTCTGCTCCTTTACCAGTACCAACCATGATAGCCGTTGGCGTTGCTAGACCAAGTGCACATGGACAAGCAATAACTAGCACGGAAATAAAAATAGTCAATGCAAATTCCAAGTCCCTTGTTCCGATATACCATGCAATCCCTGCTATAACCGCAATAGCACATACAATCGGTACAAAGTAACCAGATACAACATCTGCTAGATGTGCGATTGGCGCTTTCGAACCTTGCGCATCTTCTACCAACTTGATAATCTGTGCCAGTGCTGTGTCGCTACCAATCTTCTCCGCACGAAACTGTATGATCCCAGTGGTGTTTAGTGAAGCCGCATATACCGTGTCGCCAGATTTTTTATCAACTGGCATACTCTCACCTGTCAACATGGATTCATCAATAGCTGTATAACCGTCAATTACTGTACCATCAACTGGTATTTTGGAACCAGGTTTTACAATAATAATATCACCTATTTCTACCTCGTCAATTGGGATTTCTTTTTCTATCCCTTGATATATGATTATGGCCGTCTTAGGTGCAAGGCCCATCAGTTTCTTAATTGCCTCGCTAGTTCTACCTTTGGAAACTGCCTCCAAAGATTTACCTAGTAAAATTAATGTGATAATGACACCCGCGGTTTCATAATATAACGCATCCACGGCGTTAAAATTACCATTTGTGATTTGCCATGTATTATATAAGCTGTAAAGAACAGCTGCTGAAGTACCAATGGCAATCAGCGAGTCCATATTAGGACTTCGTTGTATAAGAGATTTATATCCAATGGTATAGAACTTATATCCCACACAGATAACAGGAATTACTAAAATAAGTTCTACCAGTGCATAGATCAATGGATAGTTCATAGGATCAAGTGCATCTGGAAAAGGAAGTCTTACCCAAGTAATCATTGGTGCCATAGCTATATACAAAAGTGGTAGTGCAAATACTGCTGAAATAATAAACTTCGTCCACAAAGTTTTAATTTCCTTTTGCTTACGCTTTCTGTCCTCATCTACTGTGTCAGTTTTGGAAGATGCTGTTTTTTCCACTACTTCATAGCCGATTTTTGTAACAGCTTCCTTAATCATATCCAGATTGACGGTATCGTTGTATTCAATAAATAACTTCTCACTTGCTAAATTTACCGAAGCCTGGCCAACACCGGAAAGTTTAGTAACTGTTTTCTCTATTCGTTTCGCACAGGCTGCACAAGTCATTCCCCTAATGCTTAATACTTGGTTTTCCATCTTGAGTCACCTCATTCTTTCAAATGTATTAATAACCTACTTTCCAATTCTCAAATATTCCTGTTGATTCTTTTAAGAAGTCATATGAAATTGATATATTATCGTCATCTACTGTTTTCTTTTCATCAAAGATAGGCCAAGGATTACAACCACCAGATTCCAATTCTACTTGATCCGTGGCAAACTGATTGCCACAATTTTGGCATATCAATGCATCACCACTTTGCTCATAATACCCACGTCCCGAAGAATAACAGATTTGGCAAGTATTAAAAGCAGTGCGGATTGTGCCATCAGATGCTTTCACTGCAATAACCTCTAAATCTACACCATCAACTTCAACAGGATAAAAAGAGACCTGATCAGAAACTTCATCAATTGGAATTACAAGTTCTTCCCCTGAAGAAACTACTTCCGTATTTACAGAAGATTTGCTGGTGCTTTCTGCTTGATTTTCTTTTCGATTACAACCTGCAAGACCTACAATAACAATTACCATTAGTGTTACACTCAACAGTAAGCGAATTTTTTTATTAATTATTTTTATCATTTTTCTTCTCCTCTTATGAATTTGAATTGCTATCTAGCTTATTATTATCAGCTGTTTCATTTTTTCCAGATTTATCCCGTAGAAGAAATGTTGCGATGATAATACCTACAGCTGGTAGTATACAGTGCCAATGACTTAGTAAAAAACTCATGAACGTGTCTCCTTTATGATTAATTAATCGGGATTCTATTATCAAAAGGTCTAGATTAAAGTTACTGATGAATAATCGAAAATATTTATTCATTTATTAACTTTCTTATACTTGTTCTTTAATAAAGTAGACAAGCAAAACTCTTAACAATGTAAAATTGCTTCTTAGCTGACGTACTATGACTAAGAAACGATAGCGAAACAACTATAGTACTTCTTAGTGTGTACTGAGTAACCTAGGAAGGCGAGGCATGGATGCCGAAGCCAGCCTGAGCTGAGGCAGGATGCCGAATCGAAGGCGGTTCCGTATCATTTGATTACCCTACCGTACAGACTTAGAAGTACTTAGCTGTGCAGCGTGTTTCGTGTCATAGTACGTCAACTAAGAAGCTATTAATATGTAGCTAGAGTTTTGCATTCATATACCTTTTTCTCACGAATCACCATCCGTCACGGTTATTGTTCCGCGAATCATCCCCATCCAACAGCTATATTGATAAGTGCCTACTTTTGTTGGCGTAAACTCAATGATATTTTCGCCACTTTCGAATTGGTACTCAATACCATACTCATTAATATAGATCATATAGTTGCAACCGTTAATACTTCCTTCTGGCGCATCGATTTCCCACTTTACAGGTATTCCTTCCTTAACGGTAATTGAAGGATAATTTCCTGGTGAAAGTGTGCTGTTAACTACCTGAACGCCTTCTTCCATAGCGACGTTTGTTTCATCTAGTCCACCACTTGAAGTTGCTGATATAGATGGCAAACCAGCTAAACTCCAGCCCTGTGAAAACATGGATAAACCGAGTACAGCAACCAAAACAGCACCCACCGTCATAACTTTCTTCGTGTACTTTTTACTCAATACTGTGCTAAGCGCGCCAAGTCCAAACATTAAAGGAACAGTTCCAAGACTAAAAAGCAACATGGATAAGGCGCCTGTGATAGGGTTTCCTGTAGACAAGGCATAGATCTGCATAGCCTGTAAGGGACCGCATGGCATTAAACCATTCAATAAACCCACAATAAACGAGCTTTTACTTTTATATTTTTGTGTATTAATCTTACGTGTAAAAAACTTCGGCATTCGTGGGTTTAGTCTTCGCAACCAAGAGAAAATACCAAGCATATTGATTCCCATAATCACCATGAACGCACCTGTTACCAGTTTTAATCCCCCTTGTGCAGTATTTGAAAAAGTAATTACAGATCCAAGTGCACCTACAATAAAACCTACGATTGTATAGGAGATAACTCGACCAAGGTTATACAAAAATGCAGGACGTAATGTAGAGAAGTGTCCATCTTCCTTAGTTTTCTCGATTTGGGGTATACATTGTGAAAGATTAATCCCCCCACACATAGCAACACAATGAACCGATGTGATAAGTCCGATCACAAACATCATACCGTATCCCATATTGGTCTGAGCCAACTGACTCGGTACCAATAGATTTAGTATAGCTGTTTGCTGTATCAGTATATAAAGCGAAATGATTATAATAAGTATACCTGCAGTACGCCTTGAATTTAAAACATTCTGTGTATCTTCAATTACATCATAGTCCAGTCTTTTTATGACCGAAATTATGTCTCTTAATGATATAATATCCGTATCATATGTAACCTGTGCCGTTCCACTATTATAGCTTACATCTGCTTTTTTTATACCAGCTGTATTGTGTAGCTTTTTCTGAATTTTATTTTGACAGTTCACACATGTCATACCGGTGATACGCAAATTTTTCGTCTTTACATTTGTATCCACATAGAGCAACCTCCTTTACTTGATAATATGAATTTATCAAAAAGATTTGTAGATAATATGTAGATAAAAAAAGAAGTAAATAAAAAACAACTTTTGTAGCTGTGTTCCATATATGAAGATGTGTATTCTCACATATGATATTCAGCATAAAAGTTGTTCTTGTACTAAGACTTACTTTGTAATTACAATTGTCTTATCTATTAACTTATTGTTTTCTGTAAGGAAACTATTTAATTGTATTCGTTCTTTGGATATATCTATAATTATATAAGAAGTTAAATTTTCTTGAGAACGTGCACTTACATAATCCTGCTTGTTTTCCATTAATTTATAGTATTTACTTCCTGATGAAGAGTTCGCTGTAATAAACAAAATGCCCTTATCACTAGTATACTGCACGATATCCTTACACGCCTTTGCATATAGCTGTATCATAAGTTCATTTTTTCGTTTCATAATGGAATAACGATTTGTAAATACCGATAATTTCCTAACATTCATCTCTAATACAGAAATCTTTTTACTTGAAAGTCCAGACCCTTGATTCATCTCCATATGTTGATTAACCACAGCAGTAGAATCAGTAAAATTTCCTGCCACAACGATATTCTTATTATATCTCGTATCCTCATCTTCAATAAATGCTCTAGCATAGGTATGATCATGCCCAGTCAAAA
Organism: Anaerosporobacter sp.; assembly: GCF_965301125.1. Taxonomy (NCBI): domain Bacteria; kingdom Bacillati; phylum Bacillota; class Clostridia; order Lachnospirales; family Lachnospiraceae; genus Anaerosporobacter; species Anaerosporobacter sp. The sequence goes on from NZ_CBDLAM010000034.1 coordinate 14,722, forward strand.
CTAAATCAATATCATATTGACGAAGGATTGGAAGTAACTTTGTTCGAAGTGATAGGATGTTCTGGTCATTAGAATGTTCACCCGATCCAAAGATGTCTTGATGCATAGTAACAATTCTCCATCTAACATTTTTGTTTCTACTTAGTGCATCTTTCATGAATTTATCGTGCTCTTCTACAGCCTCATTATTGGTATTCAACATCAAGAATAAGGTATCTCCATAAGTAAAATAGTAGTCTTCTCCCGCATAGGTAGCTCCATAGCCTGTATTACTATTGGGATTATTGAAATGATAACTATAATTTCCGCTTAGACAATCATGATTTCCGATTGTTGTAGCTACTGGAATATTACGTAGCAATTCCGGTAATAAATACCCCGCATATTCGATTTCATTTTTATTAAATATTTTATAATTTTCATATGAATCACTAAGGTTCCTGCTTTGTATTTGATCACCTGCAGTAACAATAAAACTTAGATTCTTAGCATGGTTATATGCTGCTTGTAAGGTGCTATTCCAATTAAAACTATCATTGCATACCGCTCTTTCTTGCCCTTGTACTATACGCTCGCCTTCCGGAATATTATCAAATGAAGATCCAATTTGAGGATCCCCAACGAATACAAACTGGAAGTTTGATGTATCTCTCTTTTGAATCTCATATGCTTTTGACCAATTTCCATCTACCGTATAACTATAATAATAAGTCTTATTGGAACTCAGATTCGTTGCAACTGCATGATTATAATAAAATCCCTTCGTTGCTTCCTTCGTGGTAACTACTAGATTGTCTGCATCCTTTAACTGATCATTATCCGCTATACGAATCTGGGATTCACCTTCCGTAGAATACCAAGAGAAATTAATCTCAGATTCGTCTTTCCCTGGTGTTAATGTCATCTGTATTGGACTTTTCTTACACTGTTCCCACTGATTACACCATGATTCCCAGGCTCCATTAGCTGCTGCATCTGTCTTCTTTGCCTCTGTCCAATCATCATTGCCAGCGGCAAACCCCACAACTACTGCACTCCATACACTAAGACATAGAATAGCCATTACTTTTAAAGCTTTCATCTTCTTATGCAAAGTCATCAGATCCTTCCTATATATCAAATGCATTTTGGATTAGTGATACTTCGCTTCCTTGAATCGCTACAACATCAAATCTGCATGGTATATCATCTGCATAGCCATGACGATACAAATAATATCTAGCTGTCTTAATAATGGATTGTATCTTTCCATAATTCACTGCTTCTGCTGCAAATCCTAGTTTTTGATCTTTTCGATATTTCACTTCTATGAACACAAGGTAGTTAGCATCTCTTGCTATAATATCAATTTCTCCATTTCTACTAAAAAAATTCATTTCAACAATAGAATATCCTTGATCAATCAGATACGCAGCTGCTATTTGTTCTTTCTCTGAACCAATCCTTCTCTTATTATACTCCCTCACACATTTCCTCCACCTTAATCCTTATCCATGTTCCTATCCGCCATAACTTTTCCTTTGATTCGGTCCATATTATCAACAAATACGAGAATCTCAGCAACAACACTATATAATTCAGGAGGAATATATTCGCCTATATCTAACTTTGATAACGTATTGGCTAATTTGCTATCCTTATGTATAGGCACATCTTCTTCCTGCGCTTTACCAATAATCTTATCTGCAAGATATCCATGACCTGTCGCAATTACTTTTGGTGCTTTTTCCTCAGGTGTATACGATAACGCAACTGCTGTTCTATTTTTATGATTCGGATTTTTTTGTTCTTCATTATTAAAGTTCATACTAATAAAATACTCCTTTCAAAGTCCTGATACACACTATGCTCTTACGTCAAAAGAATAGCGTTTTAATACACCTTCGTTACTTGCTTCTTCAAACAATTCCTGTATTCCTTGTTCCTTTGCCTCTTTCTTACTAGCCGATGCCGTGAAGAAATATCCTTTTTCTTTTAAATTATCTTCAAGTTCCGGCAAATGTTCTCTTACTATTTCATAAGCTTCTTCATCTGATAATGTAAATGTTGCATTGATACGATAATCCTGTGTTTTAATCATTATGTCCATATCTCCTAAAGATTCCATATCAAGATGCAAAAATAAACTCATATTCTTTGATGAAGTGGAGGCTTTTTTCTTATTGCAATATACGTATAGATCACTATGTTTTAATTGACCTTGTAATTTCAGTGGAATCTGTGCGTATAGCAAATCAAATGCATTATTTTGGCTCTTTGCCTGCTCCATCTGCTTATTTAACTGATTTGTAAACTCTAGATTTTGAGAGGCTAACTGTAACGCTTGTTGCAACTGATCTTTGGTTGCTGGATTCTGAATGGTGATATCTTTAAACGCTTCCAGCTGCTGTTCCATACGTTGACTTACCTGTTTCAAGCTTTCTGCATGGAACTCTTCCGGCTTGATTCCCCAACTGTTAGTTAGTTCTTTTGTAACAACCTCTGCAAGTTGTTCTCTTACAGTCTTTAACATTGTCTGCGATTCCACTTCTTGAAGCAATGAGCTCAATTGTAAACCATCAGAATTCTTTGTCTGATTGGACGTTACAATCGTATCAAGCAGTTGTTCTACTGCTTGATAATCCCCATTCATATAAGCATCACCCACTGTATCTGACAACACTTGAATAACCTGTTGTAAATTAGAAGAAAAATCAGATTTTTCTCCTAAGAACACATTCCACAATTCTATGTTCGTATTCGTTAATGGCATATTATTTCTAGCCATATCAACAAATTGCGATAACTCTACATCCGGATATCGCAATGATGCTGATATGAATGTAGTTATTGTTTGCTTATCTACAGCCATTCCATGTTCTAACAATGTATTAACAATATCAATATTTTTATCTGTTGCAGCTAGGCCCGCTGCATCTAAAGCCTTATAAATCGCACCATCAGATAGATTACCAATCTGTTCATGATAAGGAGCTATCGTAACTTGTTTTCCTGTATTCTCACGTATTACAAACTTTAAGGTTTCTCCTATACAGATATTTACCATATCTTGAAATTTAGCCTGTACTGTCTGCTGATCAACTTGTATGGAAACTTGATTATTACGAATATCAACCACAGTACCTTGAAACACTTGCCCTGTTGAAAGTTGTCCTAAAGAAGCATTACCATTATTATTTGCATATGCCTTATTTGATATTCCTTGAAGTGAATGTAAGGATAACGAATTGTTTGCTCCTTTACCACTACCTACTTGATACGATTGCGACGAATAATCCATACCCTTACCTCCTTTACCATAAAGTATATGATTAACTCATACTTTCCATAAAAAACTTCATATAGGCGTTACCTACTCCTTGAAGTCTTCAAGTGCGAAGTTTGAGTTATGAAATAAAATTACCTATAAATGAATGTCTATGAATAGGTGTCGGTCCTTCTTCTTTTAAAGTCTTAATATGCTCGCTAGAACCATATCCTTTATTACTTGCAAAACCATAACCAGGAAATAACGTATCATAATCAACCATCATTCTATCTCTTGTAACTTTAGCTACAATACTTGCTGCTGCTATAGAAGCACTTTTTGCATCTCCTTTGATGATTGGAACTTGTTTGATATCCACATCTGGTATGGTTACCGCATCATTAAGAAGTAAATCTGGCTTTACTTCTAATTTACTAATAGCAATTCTCATAGCCTCATAGGTTGCTTGTAAGATATTAATATCGTCGATAACACTTGGAGGAACGACTCCAATTCCAACTGCAACCGCCTTCTCCATGATTATATCATATAATTCTTCTCTCTTCTTCTCACTAACTTGTTTCGAATCATTAAGATAAAGTATTTCCTCATCTACAGGAAGTATAACCGCACAAGCAACTACCGGTCCTGCTAAAGGTCCTCTCCCCACTTCATCAATTCCACAGATTGCATGAAACTCTTCAGCGTATTGTCTTTCATAGTTTCGCATCTCAAAGGAGCGCTGTCTTTCCTTTTCAAGCTTCTCTTTTTCTTTATCATATTTGACGATTAATTTAACGACACCACTTCTAGTATCATCTCTGTATTGATTCAGTACTACATCTATGTTAGAGATATCGGCTAACTCTAATTCCTTCTTTATATCTGCGATTTTCTTTTCCATATCTATATAAATTCTCCTCCTGATTACCTACCTAATTGAATTCGAGTTTCAAAAAAATCCAGTTTCTTACTCACATTAAGTCAATTAAGACGCAAATCTATGCAACTTTTAACTCTCGAATCCAAATTTAGGGTAATTACGAAATACTTTTCTTTCATATTGTAACACATTAAGTCTTGTCTTTCTATAACTGTTCAAACTTCCAAGCGTGGTATCGCTGAATTGTAAATCTTTCATCGAGGACATAAGCGTAGCGCCATAAAACAACAAAAGACCACAGGAAAGATGTAACATCTCTCCAATGATCTTGTCTTATAATATTTCTAATTACTTATTCTCTTCTTTTACTTCTTCTACTACATCATCTGTTTCCTCTTTCTCTTCGAAAACAGGGAATTCTAAAGTAACTCTACCGATTCTACCATTTCTAAAATCGTCTACTACGATACTAGCTGCTTTATCTAAATCTGGTAAATCACCTTTTTGTTTGCAACCACGTTTTATAGCAATATCTGTTAGAGTTGCAAGTGGATCTTCTGACTCTTCAATTTCGTACTTATTAGCTAACATTCCTTTATAATGCTCTTGTAAGAATTTGATTAATTCAAGTGATAATTCTGTTATATTAAGAATTTCTTCTTTGATAGAGCCAATATACGCTAGTCTAAGACCAACCATTTGATCCTCAAATTTAGGCCATAAGATACCTGGTGTATCTAGTAACTCTACATTCTTATTCAAACGAATCCATTGCTTACCTTTCGTAACACCTGGCTTGTTACCAGTTTTCGCACAAGCTCTTCCAGCAAAACTATTAATGAAGGTTGATTTACCTACGTTAGGGATACCTACTACCATGGCACGAACAGGACGGTTGATAATACCTCTCTTACGATCTCGTTCGATTTTTTCCTTACATGCTAGTTGGATTACTTCATGAACATGCTTAACGCCTGCACCGCTCTTAGAATTAACAAGTGCTACGAAGAAACCTTTTTCTTCAAACCAAGTTTTCCAAGCATTGGTTTGTTGTTGACTTGCTAAATCATGTTTATTCAATAGAATAATTCTTGATTTATTCTTTGCTATTTGATCAATATCAGGGTTCTTACTACTTAACGGGATTCTTGCATCTACTAATTCGATGACTACATCAATTAGTTTAATATCCTCCTGCATCATACGTTTTGCTTTCGTCATATGACCCGGGTACCATTGAAAATGCATATCTCTTACCTCTTACTTTCTGTATCATAACTATTTATGGACTATGCCATAAATTATTCTTTTGTTTCTTCTTTTGTTTCTTCTGACGTTTCAATTACAGGATTAAGTTCATTGACAAAATTGAATGGCTTCAAGCGAATCCATGCTTTTCCTATAATATCATCAAATACTACATTACCAATATTAGCGAAACGACTATCTTCACTAAGATTACGGTTATCTCCAAGTACAAAATACTCTTTATCTTCTAAGGTTATTGGCTCTGAAGCTAAACCAGGATTATTAATTGCTTCAACAACAGATTTTTCTTTGATTGGCTCATCATTAATATAGACAACTCCATCTTTAATCTGTACTGTCTCTCCTGGCAAACCGATAATTCTCTTTATATTATAATAGCTGTGCTCTCTTCCGCTTTGTTTGAATACAATAACATCAAATCTCTCCGGCTTTGAGAAACGATACGCAAGTTTGTTGATAATCAACTTATCTCCCTCTTGCAAAGTTGTTTCCATAGATTCACTAACTACTGTTGTCTTCTCAACTGCATATTTCACGAGAAAATACGCTAACAGAATAACTGCTATAATCTCTACAGTCCATATTATAATTTCTTTTATTATTTTTTTTCTTTTCTTTACTGCTTCATACGAATAGAAATTATAATTCATAGATCTCAACCTCATCTCTAACATACTCACTAATTAAAATAAGTTAAAAGGGACAATATACAATATGTACTTGTCCCTTCTTTTTGTTTTAATTATTTAACTAATTCTTTAACTTTAGCAGCTTTACCAATTCTATCACGTAAGTAGTTAAGTTTAGCTCTTCTTACTTTACCATATCTAACAACTTCGATTTTTTCAACGATTGGTGAATGTAATGGCCAAGTCTTTTCTACACCGATTCCGTTAGAAGCTTTTCTTACTGTGAAAGTTTCTCTTGAGCTTCCGTTTTGTCTCTTTAATACTGTACCTTCAAAAACCTGAGTTCTTTCACGATTACCTTCTTTTACTTTAGCGTATACTTTAACAGTATCACCTACATTAAATTCAGGTACTTCTGCCTTTAATTGAGCAGCTTCGATATTTTTAATAATTTCGTTCATTTGTGGACCTCCTTCAATATTTAGATGTTCTTAATACACTCCGTAACAGAGGAACACCCTTTTCATCTCACAACGACTTATTTTATCATATAATTTTGCACGATGCAAGGTATATTTTAAATTATTGACAAAATTTAATGAGCTAATATTTCTATTCCAGTCTCGGTAACAAGCAGCATATATTCCCATTGTGCAGATGGCATTCCATCTTCTGTATAAATGGTCCAACCATCTTCATCATCTTGGAAAACCTCTTCTCCACCCATATTAACCATAGGCTCAATCGTGAAAATCATACCAGGTACTAATAACATATCAGTTCCTCTTTGTCCGATATGACTTACCCAAGGTTCTTCATGGAATTCAAGACCTACCCCATGTCCCCCAATTTCTCTAACAACTGTATATCCATGTTTCTTAGCATGTTCATTAATAACATAACCAATATCGCCAAGGAATCCCCATGGCTTAACTTCTTTCACACCTAATTCAAGACATTCTTTCGTTACTTCCACTAGTTTTTTCTTTTCTTCACTTACATCACCAATGCAATACATACGAGAAGAATCTCCAAAGTAACCATCTACAATTGTAGAAACGTCAACATTTACAATATCTCCACTTACTAGTTTGCGATCAGGACTTGGAATACCATGACAAACAACTTCATTAATTGATGTACACACACTCTTTGGATATCCTTGATAACCAAGTGGTGCTGGAATTCCTCCTAATTCTTTCGTAAATTTATTAACAAGCTCATTAAGCTCTTCTGTTGTTACGCCTTCTTTTACGTATGGCTCTAACTGGTCAAGAATCATGGTATTAATCTTACCTGCTTTACGGATTCCTTCGATTTGTTCTGGTGTCTTAATAATATCTCTTGGAGGTACTATAGCCCCTTGTTCTTCAAAAGCCGCAATCTTTTCATCAAAGGCAAGATGACAACTCTTATACTTCTTATTACTTCCACACCAACATAGATCATTTCTACCTAATTTCATTTTTATTCTTCTTTCTTTAATTAATATAATTAACAAGTTTTCTCTTTAAGTGCCTAACTAGACATCTTATACTTTATTAGAAACCAATCCAGATATTACAAGCTTTATAATAATATCACAGATTACATTCCATTCGTCCTTCTTCATTTGAATAACAAGCTTATTTTCTTCTTCAAGATAGTTTACTGTACTTAACAACTGATTCTTACACATTCCCATAACAGACTGACAATATAAAGCTAGATATTCTAGCTCAATATCCTGACGTACATGTTTCATCTGTATCAACTGCTTAAGAATTGGTTTAATAATTTGTTCTTTGAATTCATTGTTTAACTTCTCTATATGCATGCGAATCTCAGATTCTTGTTCATTCTTCGAGGCAAACAAGAAGCATACTTCAGCTTGATAACTCTCAATGACATTCCAGATTATTTCTTTGATTTCTACTGCAATTACATCAAGACTCCCATCACCTTGTATGTAATTTTGCAACTGCATCTTCAATGATGTTTTAATCATAGAATATACATAATCAGTTAGATAGATATAGAATTCTTTCTTATCTTCAAAATACTGGTACATACTTCCTTTTGAAACAGTTGCATTCTTTGCTATAGTTC
>NZ_CBDLAM010000034.1:22847-26884 GCF_965301125.1 Anaerosporobacter sp.
CTATAGTTCCTACACTGCCAAGCAAATATCCTTTATTCGTAAACTCTGTAAGAGCAGCATATACAATATTTCTCTGTTTTGCTGGTGGTAAATTAAAAAATGTTTGTTTTGGCATTGGTATCTCCTATTCATTTGCATAGATTATCAATTAGATTGTAATTCTAATAATCCTAAATGTCAAATATTCATACTAGATTATATGATTGTACTTTGCATTTAGTTATCTTTTATGTTAACATAGCAAGATAAGTTATCAAAAATATCTGTTATCGGAGGATTACTATGTTACGTTTACGACCTTTCAAATTATGTGATGCCCCTTATTTGTTAAAATGGCTTCAAGATGAAAAGTCCTTCACAATGTGGAGCGCCAATAAGTTTACATATCCGCTTACTATAGAACAAATCATTGAATATAAAAACCGTACTGATGAAGATCCTAATGCCTTTATATTTGTTGCTTTAGATGAATCTGGTACACCTGTGGGACATTTCTTCATGCGTAACGCTGACTATCAAAAGCAAAGTATTCACCTTGGTTTCATTGTTGTCGATAATACTTGTCGTGGCAATGGATATGGTAAGGAGATGGTCTCTCTTGCAATTCAATATGCTACTAAAATCTTAAATATGTCCCGTGTTACGCTAGCCGTATTTGGTAACAATGAAGCTGCACATAATTGCTATAAATCAGTAGGTCTAATAGACGAAAAATTCCACCCTGCATTCTTTGATTACAAAGATGAAAAATGGGATCTATATGACATGGCTTACACAAAAGAATAGATATAAAATCCTAGGCTAAGTTCTCTAAATTAAAGATAATAAAGAAAAGACAAGTATCAATTCTGATTGAAGCTTGTCTTTTCTTTATCAATATTCTTGTATGAATAATATCTTCTATATACTTCTAGATTTATAATTGATTTTTTTTCGAGCAAGCAATTGCTAATGCACCATATCCAATATGACAGGCAATACTTAATGATAAAGGATCCATATGAATTTTATATCCAGGAAATTCGTTTTCTAATTCTTCTTTCCATAATAATGCCTCTTCTTCATTACCTGCATAAGAAGCTTGAAGATGAATGTTTTGATTATCTTCTGTGCATCCAAAACGTTCTTCCATATCCTTACGCATTGCTTCAATCATAACCTTTTTTGCTTGTTTTTTACCACGGGATTTTGAATACGCATCCAGTTTTTCTCCTTGAATCTGTAATACTGGTTTTAGATTCAATACTGTACCAATTGCTGCTGCAGCTGGTGTTATTCTACCACCTTTTTTAAGGTATTTCAGTGTATCTAACGTAATATAGATACTAGATTCTAACTTAACAGATTCTAGATATTCTTTTATTTCTAATGCAGATTTTCCTGATTTTACAAGTTCAATTGCATCAAGTACTGATTGTCTTTGTGTGACAGAAATTCTTTGATTATCAACAACTTGTACTCTTCCATCAAAATCTTCTGCTAACATCTGTGCAGTTTCACATGAACCACTTAATCCACTTGACATCGGTATATAAACAATTTCATCATATTCTTCCAAAAGAGATTCCCATAAATCCATTACATCTCCAGGTGCTGGCTGTGATGTTGAAATCTCTGCACCCTCTTCTAGTTTAGAATAAAATTGTTCATGGGATAATGTGATACCTTCATAATATAGTACTTTATTTATATAAAAAGGCATTGGTAATACGGATACACCAAGCTTTTCACCCTCCATCTGCGTTATACCACTGTTACTATCTGTTACAACTGCTATTTTTTTCATTCTACACCATCCTATTTTTTTCTCCACGTACACTTGCTGAACCTATATTCCATATCAAATATAGCATTATATAAGTGCATAAAAATACTTATAACAGTAATGGTATATTATTCAATATAAATATGCAAGTGTAAAAAGATAAAAATTATCTAAAAATGAATATACATTATACATTATTTCACAACTTATATTTTCTCTCTAAGTTCAATAGATATTCCTTGACGCCTATTCCTGCGCCAAACCCCACCATACTACCATTGGTACCAATCACTCGATGACAAGGCACAATTATCATAATAGGATTTTTATTATTTGCACCGCCAACAGCTCTTGAAGCCTTTGGATTAGCAATTTTCTCAGCTATTTCTTTGTAACTACAAGTTTCTCCATATGGGATAGTCTGAAGGGCTTTCCATACCTTTTGTTGAAAATCTGTGCCATTAATTTTAATAGGTAAATCAAACTCTTTTCTCTTCCCATTAAAATACTCTTCAAGCTGATTCGTAGCCTTCTTTAATATTGCTGTCTCTTTGTCAGTTGAAGTTTCTTCACTTGTATCTAGACATAGCGATATAATAACATTATTCTCTTCTTCGATACATAACATACCTACTGGACTTTTATAATGTACTCTTGCTATCACAATTTTCTCCTCCTTTAGACAACAACTTAATCTAGATTAGTATCACTCCCACAAACTTCCCTGACAATTCTTTTTTCCTTTTCTGTTAAATTCGCTCCACTTAATAAATCTGGTCTTCTCTTCGCAGTACGAATTACAGATTGTTCTCTTCGCCATTTATCTATATTTCCATGATGTCCCGATAATAAAACTTCTGGAACTTTCTCTCCCATGAATTCTTCTGGTCTTGTATATTGAGGATATTCTAACAGATTATCGTGAAATGATTCGATCTCAGCCGATACATCATTATTAAGTACACCAGGTACCAATCTTGATATGGCATCCATCATAACCATAGAAGGAAGCTCTCCTCCTGTTAATACATAATCACCAATGGATACGTTATCGGTAACTATTTTTTCAAGGACACGTTCATCAATACCTTCATAATGGCCACATAAAAAAACAAGATTTTCTTCTTTGGCGAACTCTTGTGCCATCTCTTGTGTAAATACTTTTCCTTGCGGTGTAAGATAAATTACACGAAGTGGCTTCTCACTTCCAATCTGATTCTTAACATGTTCATATGCCTTGTATACTGGGGCCGCTTGCATTACCATACCAGCACCGCCACCATAAGGATAATCATCTACCTTAAGATGCTTATTCTCTGAGAAATCTCTAATATTCGTTGTTTGCAACGTAATCAAATTCTTTTCCCTAGCACGCCCTAATATGCTTGTATTCAATCCTTGCTCAATCATCTCTGGGAATAGAGTAAGCACATGATAATTCATCTCTATTTCCTCCTATTAATCAACTAAGCCTTCCAATATATGTGCCGTTATTTTCTTGTCTTCAAGATTCACATCAAGAATACAAGATTCGATATTTGGTAATAAAACTTCTTTCCCATTACCTGTCTTTACAACATATACATCATTTGCACCTGTTTGTAAAACTTCCTCTAATGTTCCAAAGTCTTCACCCTCATCTGTAACTACAGCACAACCAATTAAGTCATAGATAAAGTATTCTCCTTCTTCAAGTTTAACAGCATCTTCTCTAGTAACAAGAAGATCTTTACCTTTATATTTCTCTATATCATTAATGTTGTCATATCCCTTAAACTTAACAATTACCATTTGTTTAAAGAAACGGACACCCGAGATTTCCATATCAATTTGTTCTTTTCCTGTATCTAATATAACTTTCTTTAATTTCTTAAAACGATTTAAGTCATCTGTCGTTGGAAAAACTTTAACTTCCCCTTTAATTCCATGAGTTGAGCTGATAACACCCACACGTAATAAATTGTCCATCTATTTCCTCCTATTACGGGATTATATTCAAAAGGGTGTCTGCGACCAAGACACCCTCTGTAATCATTGTACTAATCTAACTTCTATTATTGTATCTCAACAATTACTTTCTTATCATCTTTTGATGCAGCTGCTTTAACAACGGTACGGATTGCTTTCGCAATACGGCCTTGTTTGCCAATAACTTTCCCCATATCATCTGCTGCTACTTTTAATTCTACAATGATTGCCTTATCGGTTTCGTTTTCTGTTACAACTACCTCTTCTGGATGATCTACTAATGCTGTAGCTATTACCTCAACAA
>NZ_CBDLAM010000035.1:0-25509 GCF_965301125.1 Anaerosporobacter sp.
GGTAAATACAAATTCATCTGGGTAATTAATAATAAAAATACAGATATTCCTTACCCACATAAGAAGGTTAAGAGATTCAGTATCCGTTACGCATATTATCTTGCACGTTGTAAATACTTCGTATTCAATGTAAGACAACCTCGTTGGGTACGTAAAAGAGAAGGTAGTATCTTCTTAGAGACATGGCATGGTACACCGCTTAAGAGATTAGTATTTGATCAAGATGAAGTATGTGGAGCATCTCCACAGCATAAAATTCAATTCTACAAGGATTCAAGAAAGTGGGATTATTTAGTATCAGCAAATTATTTTTCTTCGGAAGTGTTCAGAAGTGCATTTATGTTTAATAAAGAGATGCTAGAGTTTGGTTATCCAAGAAACGACATCCTCTATGCACCAGACAAAGAGGAAAAAGCAATAGCATTAAAGAAGAAATTAGGTATTCCACTAGATAAGAAGACGGTATTATATGCTCCAACTTGGAGAGATGATGAATTCTATGGAAGTGGACAATATAAGTTTGAACTAAAACTAGATTTAAGAAAGATGAAGCAGGAATTAGGTGATGAATATGTGGTTTTACTAAGAACACATTATTATATCGCTGACTCTCTAGATACTACTGGTGTGGAAGATTTTGCTTTCAATTTAAGTAAATATGATGATATCGCTGAGATCTATTTAATCTCTGATATCTTAATTACAGACTATTCTTCTGTATTCTTTGATTATGCAAATCTACAAAGACCTATGTTATTCTTCACTTACGATTTAGAAAAATACCGTGATGTATTACGTGGATTCTATATCGATATGTTAGAAGAAGTACCAGGACCACTACTATTTACATCGGATGAAGTGTTAGAGGCAATCAAGAATATTGATAAGATTGAAAGTGAATACAGTGACCGCTACAAAGTATTCTATGATAAGTTCTGTAGCTTAGATGATGGACATGCTTCAGAACACGTAGCTGAAACTGTTTTTAATCCAAAAAATAACCAATAGTTAAAGGATGGTTACCTATAATGAAAAATCGTATTAAGAATTTATATAAGTACAACTTCTTATTATCGGAGTTAGTAAAGAAAGACATTAAACTAAAATATAGAAGATCAATTTTGGGACTTTTTTGGACGTTATTAGAGCCTTTACTAACTATGCTTGTTTTGACGGTTGTATTCTCACAATTGCGTAGCAAGGATGACCCTTACTTTGCATTGTATATCCTAACAGGTAGACTGCTTTATACCTTCTTTGCGAATTCAACGAAGGCTGCAATGAAATCAATTCGTACCAATAGTGGAATGATTAAAAAGGTATATATACCAAAGTACATCTATCCATTATCCAATGTAATATCGAACTTTTTGATTTTCTTACTATCATTGCCAGTGGTGGCAGTGGTAGCAATTGTTATGAAAGTACCAATTACATGGCATGTATTTGAAGCAATTATACCTTTGATATTATTATTCATTATGTCACTTGGTGTGGGTATGATATTATCTTCATTGGCTGTATTTTTCCGTGACATTGAATATTTGTGGTCAGTTGCATTAATGTTAATTATGTACTGTAGTGCAATCTTCTATGGACCAGAGAGTGTAATTAAGAACGGATATGAATGGGTATTCAAAATCAATCCACTCTTTGCAATTATTAAAAATTTTAGAAATTCCATAATCTATGGTACTTCTATGGATTTGAATGCTTTGGTATATGCAACGGTATTTAGTTTTGGCTCCTTAATCATAGGTGTATGGTTCTTCTATAAGAAACAGGATAAATTTATCTTGAATATATAGATGGATTTTCAATTGTGAAATGCAATCTACACGTTTTACAAATGCTTATGAATGGGAGAGAGTTGAAAGGAGCAATCGATGAAAGATGTAGTACTAAAAGTTGATCACGTTGGAATGCAGTTTAACCTAAGTGCAGAAAAGGTTGATGACTTAAAAGAATTTATTATAAAGAAATTAAAGAAACAGATAACATACAAAGAATTTTGGGCGTTAAAAGACGTTAGTTTTGAACTAAAACGTGGAGAGCGTCTTGGAATCTTAGGATTTAACGGTGCTGGTAAAAGTACTTTGCTAAAAGTTATTGCAGGTGTACTAAAAGCAACGGAAGGAACGGTAACAAAAAAGGGTAAGATTGTACCATTACTAGAGTTAGGTGCTGGTTTTGATAAACAATATACAGGTAAAGAAAATATCTTCTTATATGGCGCGATGTTAGGCTATACGAAAGAATTTATTACACAAAAATATGAAGAGATTCTAGAATTTTCAGAACTTGGTGATTTTATTAATGTTCCAGTTAAGAATTATTCTTCTGGTATGAAAGCTAGATTAGGTTTTTCTATCGCAACCATTGTAGAGCCTGAAATACTGATTCTTGACGAAGTATTATCCGTTGGTGATGCTAAGTTTAGAAAGAAGAGTGAAAAGAGAATTAAGGATATGTTTGATAAAGGAGTAACTGTATTATTCGTATCCCATTCTTTGGAACAAGTCAAACGTCTATGTGACAAAGCGATTATATTGGAACATGGTCAAATTATTGCCAATGGTACAGTAGAAGAAGTTAGTGCAATATATGAAGAAAAACTAAATAAATAAAAGGAAAGGTAAGATATTAAAATGAAAAAAGTTATTACTTACGGGACTTATGATTTATTACATGTTGGTCATATTAATTTATTAAGAAGAGCGAAGGAAATGGGAGATTATTTACTAGTTGTATTATCTTCTGATGAATTCAATGCTATAAAACATAAGACAGCTTATCACTCTTATGAAGATCGTAAAACAATATTAGAAGCAATTAAATATGTTGATGAAGTAATCCCTGAATATACATGGGAACAAAAAATCAAGGATGTTGTAGATAACAACATTGATATCTTTGTTATGGGTCATGACTGGGAAGGTCAATTTGATTTCCTAAAAGATTACTGCGAAGTTGTGTATCTTCCTCGTACAGAAGGAATATCAACAACTAAGATTAAACAGGACTTAAATATTGGAGCAACCAATCACCAAGAAGAAAAATAAAGGATAGCCAATGAAAGCGATTACAAGTGACATAAAACAGAAAAAGTTATTTCTTCTCGATATAGATGGTACGGTATCCTTTGATGCAACACCAATTGATGGGGCATTAGACTTTCTTGTTGAAGTAACTGCTCGTGGTGGAAAGTATGTGTTCATAACGAATAATTCTACCAAGAGTATAGAAGATTATATTACTAAGTTCACAAAGATGGGGATACCAGTTGACCATAGTAGCTTCTTAACATCTTCAACAGCAACAGCTACCTATCTAAGGCACCGATATGATAATCAATTACTGTATGTACTTGGTACGAAATCATTCATTAAGGAATTACGTAAGTATGACCTTCAGATTACGGAAGAAGTTAACGAATATACAAAAACCAAAATTGTTGCTGCAGTCGTAGGCTTTGACAATGAATTAAATTATGCCAAAATTGAGAACATATGCGAGCTGCTGCAAACAACGGATGTTGATTACTTAGCTACAAATCCTGATTTGGCATGCCCTGTGTCATATGGTTATGTTCCAGATTGTGGAGCAATCTGTAATATGATTAAGGAAGCTGTGAAAAGAGAACCTATATATATTGGTAAACCAAATCGCCTTATGGTTGATATGGCTTGTGAATTAAGTGGATTTACGAAAGAGGAAACCATTGTTATAGGAGATCGCCTCTATACCGATATTGCATGTGGAATTAACGCAGGTGTAAATACCGTGGTTGTATTTACTGGTGAAGCAAAATATGAGGATCTTAAGACTACAGAGTTTCCGCCAACATATTACTGTGACACGATTAAAGATTTATATATAGCATTAAAAGACTAAAAGAGGTTGCCACACAAAAGTATTTCTAGATGAAGATATTTGTGTGGCGCCTTATTTTGTATACAGGAGGAAATGGTATTGGGTGTTAGTATAATTATTCCATATCATAGAGGGGAACATTTTTTAAGAGATTGTTTAGACAGTATAGTTGAATCAAAACTTGAAGATTATGAAGTACTTATTGTTCTGGATAAGATTGCACTTCATAATAGAAATGCCCTTCATAATGTGAAAGTGGAAAATGAAGACCTCCTTCTACTTGAAGAGTATAAGGAAGTATTACCGATAAGTAAACTTATCTTGCAAGATAAAACAGGTGTAGCAGCTGCAAGGAATCTAGGACTTAGTAAAGCAAGTAAAGATTACGTATATTTCCTTGATAGCGATGATTATTTGATACATGATGGACTAAGTAAAATGCTCGAACTAGCATATTCTTTGGAAGCCACAGTGGTTTATGGAGCTATGTGTCCTACATGGTTTAAGCGTTATACCTTTTTAAAGTCTGATGAACAGATGAAGGATAGAGATTCGAGAGAAATCGCAAGTGTTGAGACAAAGAGATATGATGTATGTGACGTAGCAGATCAGTTATTTAAAGAAGAGATCAGTGTACTTAATTTGCTAATTAAGCGATCATGGCTACAAGATACAGAATTACAATTTGATGAAGTCAATCAATTATACACAGATATTTCATTCGTAACGGGTATGCTAGCAAGAAGTACGGCAGATAATATCTGGATTGGCACTTGTATGAAAACATATGCAAAAAGAAGTCATAATGACACGATTCAATACCCTTCCTTGTCTCAAATAAAAGCAGATAATCGTATGGAGCAATTCTTTGATGCTTTTGCTAGTTCTAAGAGCTGTATAGGGGCTAACAAAGAGGTATTAAAACATCTGTTAGATCGTTATTGCTGTAGATTTCTTTTGCAAAATTATGAAAAATCATATCATGGCAAGAAGGATTATGTATTATCGGAATCTGCAATGGAAGCCTATTCCTTAGCATTAAAAGATATGAATAATCGAGTCTTTATGAACTTTAGTAAACAGCAACAACAAATACTTGCTGCTGTTAAGGATGGCAAACGAGCAAAGGCAGTTAAAATTGCTAATAAGATGATTATGAAGAAAAAGAAGAAGGGCTTGTTTGGAAATACCATTCAACGAGCAAGAGCATTAGACAAACTTGTCTTTCGCAGATTGCCAGTTAAGGCAAACTGGGTTTTATTTGAGAGTTTTGGTGGTAAGAGTTATTCTGATAATTGTAAATACATCTATGAGTATATGCTAAAAAAATATGGTAACGATTATAAATATATTTGGGTAATGAGAGACAATAGTATAGCCATACCAGGTAATCCTATTGTTATTAAGCCCAATGCATATAAGTACCTTTATTATCTTGCTAGGGCAAAATACCTTGTGTTCAATAGTAGACAGCCTATTTGGTACAATAAGAGAAAAGAGAGCGTGTTTATAGAAACTTGGCATGGTACGCCTCTTAAGAAATTAGTGTTTGATATGGAAGATGTACATTCTGCTTCTTTAACACATAAAGAAGATTTTTATAAGGTATCTAGAAAGTGGGATTATCTTCTTTCTGATAATGCCTTCTCAACAGAGGTATTTGAGCATGCATTCTTATATGATAAAGAGAAGATTGTTGAATATGGCTACCCTAGAAATGATTTGTTGTATGCAGACGATGCCCATGAGATTGCTAAGAAAGTAAAACAAAAGCTTGGAATACCACTTGATAAGAAGGTTATACTCTATGCTCCAACATGGCGTGATGATGAATTCTATTCCAATGGTAAATATAAATTCTCATTAGCTATTGACATAAACCAGATGAAACAGAGATTAGGTGAAGAGTATATACTTCTTTTACGTACCCATTACTTTGTTGTAGATCAAGTGGACAGTCTATGTGGAGATGGATTTGTATACAATGGAAGCCGCTATCAGGATATAACGGAACTATATCTTGCATCAGACATCTGCGTAACTGATTATTCATCGGTATTCTTTGATTATGCTAATTTAAGAAGACCAATTCTATTCTTTACTTACGATTTAGAGAAATACAGAGAGGAGTTGCATGGGTTTTATATTGATATGGAGACAGAAGTGCCAGGTCCTTTACTACAGACCAATGAAGAATTAATACAAGCGCTTGAACATATTAATGATATTGAAGAAACTTACAAAGAACGTTATAATAGATTTTATGATCGATTCTGTGAAGTTGATGATGGACATGCAGCCGAAAGAGTAGTGGAGAAACTGATTCGAGGTTAGAACGAAACTCCTCGACTGTTTTGACATACTTCTAGACTTGAAACTATGCACAAAACACGCTACGTAACTAAGTTACTTCTAAGTGTGTGTGTAACATTTTCTAAATATACGGACACGCCTTCAACATGACCTCCTATCATGGTTCAGGCTGCCTCGGCATCCATGCCTCGTCTTCCTATGTATTCATACACACACTAAGAAGAACTTTTGTTACTTCACTATCGTTTCTTAGCATAGTTTCAAGTCTAGAAGTATGATATAATGTGTAGATGAGTTTCGTTATTAACTGGAACAGTTTCTATAATAAGGAGTTAATATGAGGAAAGTATTACAATTAGCACGAAGCATTATTAAGAAGTGCGTAGTTCTAATATATAGAATATTTACAAAGATATTGCCATTACAGAAACAGACCATTGTATTCGGTAGTAATTTGGGTAGAAATTATTCGGGGAACCCAAAGGCTATCTATGAGAACATGGTTGAGCAAGGATTAGACCAGATTTATAAAATAGTTTGGTTTTTTGAGAATGAAAATACGAAAATCCCTGGGAATGCCAAAATTGCTAAGTATGGACGGTTTAAATACCTTTATTATATGGCAATAGCTAAGGTATGGGTATTTGATTGTAGACAGCCTAGGTTCTTAATTAAGCGTAAGGGTGTAACATATATTCAGACATGGCATGGAACTCCCCTTAAGAAGTTAGCTTTGGATATGAAAGAAGTAACCATGGCGGAAGGGAAAGATACAGACGAATATAAGAAGGATTTTTATGATAATGCTAGGACATGGGACTATCTCTTATCCCAGAATTCTTATTCTAGTGCAATCTTTCGTAGAGCATTTGCCTTCTATAAGACAATGGTTGAGGTAGGTTATCCAAGAAATGATATCTTATTCAATAGTAACAACGAAGAGACAATTACAAAGCTTAAGAAAGAACTTGGATTACCCCTTGATAAGAAGGTAATCTTATATGCACCTACATGGAGAGATGATGAGTTCTATTGTCAGGGAAGTTACAAATTTAATCCAAGCTTAGCATTCCATATGTTTATGGAGAAGTTAAGAGATGAATATGTATGTGTTGTTAAATATCATTATCTTATTCAAGATTCCATTGATTGGACTGATTATAAGGGATTTATCTATGATTACGATAAGAGCTATGATATCGCCAATTTATATTTGGTATCTGATATATTAATAACGGATTATTCATCTGTTATGTTTGATTATAGTTTGTTGAATCGACCAATGTTTTTCTATGCATATGATTTAGAAAAATATAAGGACACTCTGCGAGGTTTTTATTTTGATTTCGTTTCGGATGTACCAGGTCCAATTTCTCTTAAGACAGAGGATTTAATTGATGATATCCTACATTATGATGCCAATGAGTACCGAGTAAAATACGAAGAATTTCGTAAAAAATACAATCATTTAGATGATGGACATGCATCTGAAAAGGTTGTAGAGATTATTAAATCACATATCAGTAAGGATGGAGATTAGTTTATGAAACAATTAGCCAAAAAAATTGGATATTTGATCTTCGCATTTTTCTTCTATATTAATCGTATTTTTACTAAGGTTAATAAGCAAAAGGTATTTTGTATTATGACACATGATAGTAGTATGGATAGCAATGTTGGAATGATTATTCAAGAGATGAAGAAGAAAAATCCTAATTTTAGATTCTATTATATTAAGAAAGAAGAGACAGCTGAAGTTAAGAATGGAGGAAGAGTTAAGAGTATTCTATCTTTCTTTTTAGTAAAACCATTTCATATGGCAACAGCAGGCTATATCTTCTTAGATAACATATTCTTACCGATGTCATATCTACACTTTTCTTCTAAGACAAAGGTTGTGCAGTTATGGCATGGAACGGGAACCATTAAGAAATTCGGTCAAGATGCCAACGAAGGAAATTTAAAGAAGCTAGAGAAACACGCAAATCGTACAATTACTCATTTAATTGTGAATGCAGAGGGAATAAGGCAGCAGTATGCAGGAGCTTTCGGCGTGGTGATGGATAAGGTGTATGCAACAGGTTTACCTCGTACAGATGTCTTGTTCGATGTGGAAAAGAAACGAGAAGAAAAGAAAGAATTCTATGATCAATATCCAGAATTAAAGGGTAAGAAAATTATTCTATATGCCCCAACATTTCGTGATAATGAAGTAGCTAAACCAAAGATGAAACTTGATTTAGATGCATTAATTAACTCATTACCTGAAGATTTAGTTTGTATTATTAAGCTTCATCCGTTTGTAGCAAAACAATATTCATGGACAAAAGAACAGCAAGAAAGGTATAAAGGTAGAATATTTAATCTATCTTCTTATCCAGATACCAATACCTTATTGTTTGTAGCAGATGCGCTTATAACGGATTATTCATCCATAATTTATGAGTATTGCCTAAGAGAAAAGCCAATGATTTTCTACGCTTATGATTTGGAAGCCTTTGAAAGTGAAGGAAGAGGTTTTTATGAACCATACGAAGAATTTGTACCAGGTATGGTAGTTAGAACGATGGAAGAAGTTATTGAATCAATAAAAATGAACATATATGAAGATAAATATGATCGTGAACGAATTGAATGGTTTCGAGATAAACATTATGATTATTTTGATGGAAAGTCAACGGAGCGTGTTATTCAGTTAGTGACACAGAGATAGGAACAACTTTTGATGTACTTGTGTTTTTAGGAGTTGAAGGCAAAACTCTATATTCATATCATAGCTTCTTAACTGACGAATTATAACACGAAACACGCAACACATCTAAGTACTTCTAAGTGTGTACAATACAGTTGTCAAAAAGGTAGGAAACGTCTTCGATGCGGCATCCTGCCTCAGCTCAGACTTGCTCGGCCTCTATACCTCGCATTCCTAGGCTATGATGTACACACTAAGAAGTACGACTACACTAATGAATGAAAAAAATATTGATTATCCATCATTAACTTAAACTAAGACCTTTTGACATTTGAATTAATAACGCATGAAAACTTTATCTGTAGTGGATGTTAATTAACATAGGAGTATCATTATTCAGTTCATTTAATTTGAATTCGCTTCTAGCTCTGCCTATAATAAGATGTTATGAGGAATCACATTCGGATCATGATTTGCTAACGACTCTATACAATTATCATCCAAACTTTGTTCTCGAATCCAGAGTAATGACTGCTTTTGCAACTTCTTATCAAGAGAAATCCCAGATGTTATCATCTCCTCCCATGACCGTCTTGCATAGCCCCCATCAGAATACAACAATACATATTTTCCATCTGCACCAACTATTTTCACTGCAAATAGCCCATCTGCATGACCTGGTATGTTAATGAGTTGAACACTTCCATCTCCAAATAAATCATAAGATTTATTTACAGGTCCTTTATCATCATTCCAATCAAAACCAGAAAGCTTTACATCTTTCCACCATTTTTTCTTATAACGTGTAACAGAGTGCTTACTTGCACATGCAATCTCATCATTCGCCACTAAAATATGCTTTGCATCACTTACAAGTGGTAGCCCATTTGCATGATCGCAATCAAGATGTGTCAACAGAACATAATCAATATCTGATGTTTTCACACCCATTGCGTTCAGCTGTTCATTAACCGCCTGCCCTTTTCCTATTCTTCCTTGATTCACTAAGTAGAGGATTGGAGAGCCCAATGACTTAATTTGAGCCATTGTATCATATTCCCCATTAGGACTCATTGCCCTGTCCCAGCCACAGTCCACTAGTAATTTTCCCTTTGGATGTTCAATATAATATGCAGAGACCGGAAGCCACAGTCTGTCTTTCTTCTTCGTTGTAAGTCCAGTCGCCTTAATCAGACTACAGTTATCTCCACCAAACGGAAGATAAGGAGATACACAAACCTCCCCCGTATGTAACACATGAATTTTAATCTGCTTATTTTCCATATTCTTGCACTCCTATACCTATCAACCATTTACCCTCTTTGCGCACTTAGTCAAAATGTTTCTTGTTCCAATTCTTGAGCCAAGGTTTACCAACCACGTCTGTGGGCTATGATATACTAACATTTTCCCTTTTTGCATCGCTTGGTATGCCTTTCTTGCAACACGGTCTGCGGAAACTGCTTTCATGAATGTAAACATGGATGCATTCTGCATATTTGCTGCTTTCTCAAAGCCTGTATTCGTAGGGCCTGGACAGATTACCGTAACACTAACTCCACTCCCTTTTAGTTCCTCCGCAACTGCCATTGAAAATGATAAGACAAAGCTTTTTGATGCATAATAAATAGACATATTGGGTCCCGGCAAAAATGCTGCGACAGAAGATAAATTTAGAATTTTCCCTCTACCGCACTGTTTCATATCATTTCCATACAAATATGTCATTTGCATTAAAGCAGTGATGTTAAGCTGTACCATTTCCGATTGCCTTTTCCAATCAGAGGACAGAAATGGTGACGCATCTCCAAAGCCTGCATTATTGATAAGACAATTTACTCTATACTCTCGCTGGGTTGTTAATTCATGCAGTTCTTTCACTGCATCCGGTTTTGCAAGATCTTTAGATATAATTTCAATAGAAACATGAAATTTATCCATTAGTCTATTTTTTATTTTTTCTAGTTTTTCTCTATTTCTTGCAACTAAGATAAGATTCTCGCCATGTCTTGCACATTCTGTGGCTAATTCATAGCCTATTCCACCAGATGCACCAGTTATCAAGGTATATTCCATGATTATAACCTCCTTCGTATTCTTTAGATTGATTATATGATACTGGATTGCTAAACGTCTGCGACAAAAAAGGACAAAGTGTCTAATCCTTGCCCTGACCAAATCATTTTATAAATTTTAGTGTACTACCTACAACCTCATCCATCTTATGCACATCTATTTCGTATGGATTTTGTAACCAATATGTGTAAGCTGCAATAACTTCCGAAGCAATCATTTCCAAAATCAAATCCTGATTCGGAATTTTATGTCCATTACCAATCCGTTTTAACAAGTGTTTTTTTGTTGCCTGCTTCCATTTGTTGATGAATCTGTTATTTGGAAACGCAATGAGCCAAGCATAAAATATTTGTTTATTTGCCTCTATGTATGTAAGCGTGTTGTGATAGAAATCATAAGAATTACATTCTTCTGAGACATATGGTACTTCCTGGTTCATTTCGATTAATTTTCTCATATGAAATGTTTCCATCTCTTCTGCTAATTCATCAATATTTTGATAGTAAACATAGAATGTACTTCGTGCTACATGAGATGCCTGGCACAATTCCTTGATGCCTATCTGATATATTGATTTCTGATGCCACAGAGCTCCTAATCCATCCCATAAGGCTCTTTGAGCATCTGTAATTTTATTTTGATCGTCCATTTTCACTTACCTTACACAAACCTTTCTCTATATCTTTTCGGATTCTAAATAATAGCAAAAATTTTTCAGTGCCACATACAAAAACTTGCGTACTTGTTTTACTTTTTAGATATAGTATAGTTTTTATATCAAGAGAAGGCAATAGATTGTTGAATAATAAATGGAGTATCATAATGAACACAATTGAAGCGATTCAGGCATTGTTGCATTAGGATATGCCGTTCAGGATACACCTGTTGTAAAGTGTAGTACCGATAACATTACCTGGTGCGAATAATACCGAGTTACATTTCTGCAACAAATAATGTCTTTGAAAGATTGACTATCTTATCACATTTTATTACTGATGATAGTGGAAATGATTGTTGTTCCTGAATCGCTCTTGAAGTCAAAGGACTATGCTCACACCAGTAGTTGATGTTGAATACTATGGGAATAAGAAGGAGTGGAGAGAATTTATTATTCCTAGATAATATGTGTTAAAATGTGGAACTCAAAAATATTAGTTATAGTTAATAATCCTAAATAATTATACGTTAGTTAACTTACTTGTACTTGTGTACCAGTAAAGTACAAAAGCAAAACTCTAGAAAATGTGGGCCTGCTTCTTAGCTGCTGTACTATGACTAAGAAATAATAGCGGAATATCTTAGTACTTCTTAGTGTGTACTCTATATTCTAGGAATGTGAGGCATGGAAGCCGAACAAGCCTGAGCTGAGGCAGGATGCCGAATCGAAGGCGGTTCCGTATCATTTGGATACCGCAATGTACACACTTAGAAGTACTTAGGTGTGAAGCGTGTTTTGTGTCATAGTACAGTAGCTAAGAAGCCATGAAAGAATATCTAGAGTTTTGCATTCAATATTGAAATTACACAAGTACAAGAAAACTCCGCGAATCTATTATTCACGGAGTTTTTGCTATCAATCGAATTACCTACCAGCTATCTCAGAACTATAACCGTTGACAGTCTTAGAAGGTTCATAATCTTTTTGATTAAATAAGAATTCATGTAGTTTTGAAACATTAGAAGATAGTGTATCAGCTAGTACATAAGATACCCCACCAATTTTCTTAGCAGTATTATCGAATGGGAAGCCAGCTTGATCTTTGATATCGTAGAAGAAGATATCTTTTCCTAAGCTTAAAAGTTCTGTGTTTGATAAACTTGTATAAACTTGAGGAATCATTTCGTTGGCTAGCTTAACAAGTGTGAAAGGATTTGCTTTTTTTGCTTTCTTAAATATTTGATCCATTACGGTACGTTGTCTTTCTGCACGAGTGAAATCACCACCTGCTGTATAACGTACACGGCAGTATGCAGTAGCTTGCGTACCATCAACAGTTTGTTTGCCAGTCTTTTTTAGGTACGTATAATCGGTTCCATTGATTTTCGCAACGTCACGAGTGTAATTGTTAACATGTTTTAGTTCATCTTCTTTAATGTCAAGAGTGATACCGCCAAGTAAATCAACTACATTAGTAACAGCACTAAAGTTAACAGTAACGAAATCGGTAACATTTAGATCAAAGTTTTTATTAATTGTATTAATAGCTAATTCAGGTCCACCGTATGCATAGGCATGATTTAGTTTGGTATATCCATGTCCTTCAATGTTAACATAGGTATCACGATATAGAGAACATACTTTAACATCTTTTGTTTTTTTGTTAATACTAACAATCATAATGGAATCACTTCGTGTATTTTTTTTCAAATCATTAGCTCTTGAATCTACTCCGAATACAGCGATATTGCGATAACCTTTCAGTTCATCTAAATTGATATTATTAACTTGAATGTTATCAAGATCAAGCTCCTGCCTTGGAATACGACTAAGTTGGAAGAATAAGTATGCGACCGGTAATAGTATTAGGATTACCAGTAACTCAATTATAATAAGTCTACGTAAACGTTTTTTCTTTCTCTTTTTTGCTCTCTTTACCAGTACTTTACGATTTTCATAGTTTTCTTGATTGTTGTTTCTCATAAGCGCCTCCTAGATATAAAGTCGAGATACAATCCAAAATTAAATGGAGTACCCCGACTTATTATGTTGGCGAATGTATATGTGAATGTTACATTCGTATTTTAGTATGCATTTTTATTAATAAATCCCTTAAAGAAAGTAAGGAATAATATTTTAATATCAAGGCCAAGCGTCCAGTTTTCAATATAGTATAGATCATGATCAATACGCTTTCTAATGGAAGTATCACCGCGATAACCATTTACTTGTGCCCAACCAGTAAGACCTGGACGAACTTGATGCTTAATCATATAACGAGGAATTTCTTCCTTGAATTTTTCGACAAAATAAGGTCTTTCAGGACGAGGTCCAATCAAGCTCATCTCACCTTTTAAAACATTGAATAACTGAGGTAATTCATCAATACTTGTTTTACGTATGAATTTACCGATAGGGGTAACACGCGGATCATTAAGGGTTGTCCATGCTTTCTTCTCAACAGATTCTGGCTGAATCTCCATAGAACGGAATTTATACATCTTGAATTCTTTATTATGAAGACCGATACGCACTTGCGAGTATATTAGTGGCCCTTTTGATGTTGTTTTAATAGCAATAGCTACAACCAACATTGGGATAGAGAAGATAGTTAAAGCAACTAATGCTCCAAATATATCAATACATCGTTTAATCGTTTTATTAAAAGTATTGCTAAGTGGTACACGGCGAATATTAATAATCGGTAGACCACCCAAATCTTCGATATATGGTTTGGTAGGTATAATATTATTGTAATCTGGGATAAATAATGTATGAACTCCAGATTTCTCACAAGCAGCTACAAGATTTTCTAATTTTGAATATTCGCTTATACTTAATGTAATAGCAATTTCATCAATGTCATTCTTTTCTAGTAACGCAGTCAATTTATCTGTATTGCCAAGGACCTTAATATTCTTGTACATATCACCTTCTTTTTTTGTATCATCAAGAATACCAAGTACATGATAACCCCATTGAGGATTAGCCTGTATACGAGTGATGTAGCCTTCAGCAGTACGACTATAACCTACTATTAATATATGTTTCAGATTAAAACCATGAGCTCGAATTGCATGAAGTATACGCACAAGTGTTATTCTGTATAGGAACATAATAACTGTATTCGATATAAAGAATATACTAATAAATGAACGTGAAACGTTAACTTCTTTTTTAAAGATCCATAACACCAGAATGAAGTAAATAATTCCAATAATATTGGATTTCACTATGTTAATAAATTCTGTTTTATGTCCTTTACTTCGCTTTGGCGCATAAAGATTACAACAATAATAGATTAGTGAATAAACAGGGACCAGGTATATGAAATAATGTAGCATGGTTGACCATGGTAAGAACCCCTTATCTGGTTTGAACATAATAAAACGAATTACATAGCTTAATGAATATGCAATGAATAATGCTATTAAGTCCAGAATTCCATGAAACCTATTAAATGTTTTCTGATTGTCTTTTATCATTGATATGAGATCACCTCTGTAAACTGAATTGTTTGCAATAACCATAGATTGGAAAAAGTTATTGACGTAACGTCCTTATTATAATACATTACGAACTTTTAATCTACAATAAAAAAATTCTTAATAATTTCTTATTATTCACATTCTTTACACATTTTAATGTTATGATAACAAATAAATAAAATTAATCATTTATTATACTTACATTATATACTATAATTTAAGAGAAGCAGGCAAACTGCTTCTAGATATTACACAAGAGTTTCGCAATTGTCAATATAAAAAAGGCAGGAAAGGAGATCACGGATGGAAAAAGATTATGATATCAATAATATGAGTTCCAATAATAATTCCCAAAATGATGGGGATGGATATACCACTAATGATACCAATACTTACTA
Source organism: Anaerosporobacter sp. (assembly GCF_965301125.1). Lineage (NCBI taxonomy): Bacteria > Bacillati > Bacillota > Clostridia > Lachnospirales > Lachnospiraceae > Anaerosporobacter > Anaerosporobacter sp. The sequence continues at coordinate 15,499 of NZ_CBDLAM010000035.1, forward strand.
TGATCAGAACCAGAATACGAACCAAGATGTATATGATATGTATCAATATCAAGATACATCGTATCGCTATTCTAAAGAAGAAATCCCTCAAGATGATTATTTAAATGTAGGACAAAATGTTCCAGAGGAGAATGTTGTCCACATAGAGGAAAATATAAAGAGGACTAAGAAAAAGGGAAAGAAATTTGTAAAGTTTGTAGCTATGGCAGCAGCATTTGGTCTTATAGCTAGTGTGACTTTCTTAGGTGCCAATGAGATATATTATAGAATAAATCCAGACGCTAGACCAACAAATAGTTCATCAAACGGGGATGGTAGTAATATAGGCAATGCTTCCTTGAATGGAAATCAAGGAGATAATTCAATTGCTACAACTACTGTTTCAGAATCTGGTGTAGTATATAATACAGATGTATCCGATGTAGTATCTGAAACAATGCCTTCTATTGTGGCTATTACAAGTACTGTGACAGAATCCTATAACGATTGGTTCGGTCAAAACTATGAACAGGAAGTTGAAGGTAGTGGTTCTGGAATAATCGTTGGTAAGAACGATGAAGAGTTATTGATTGTTACCAACAACCATGTAATAGATGGTGCCAAAGCAATAGCTGTTCAATTTATAGATGAACAAATCTATCAGGCAGAGATCAAAGGAACAGATAGCTCATCAGATTTAGCTGTAATTGCTGTTAAGCTAAGTGATATTAGTGGCGATACTATGGGAAAAATTAAGGTTGCAACGTTAGGTAATTCTGATGATATCAAAGTTGGCCAAATGGCGATCGCTATTGGTAATGCATTAGGTTATGGACAATCAACTACTGTAGGATATATTAGTGCTACAGAAAGAGAAGTTACTGTTGAAAATAATACAATGACATTGTTACAAACAGATGCGGCAATCAATCCAGGAAATAGTGGTGGAGCATTGCTTAATATAGCTGGCGAAGTTATTGGTATTAATTCTGTTAAATATGCGGATAGTTCGGTAGAAGGTATGGGATTTGCTATTCCAATTTCTCGTGCTACACCAATTATTAATGATCTTATGAATCGTGAGAAAATTAAAGAAGGCGAAGAAGGTTTCCTTGGTATTTCTGGTAGTACAGTAACTTCTGAAATGATCAATGGATATGGTTGGCCAGAAGGTGTGTATATTGCTTCTGTATTAGAAGGCGGTCCAGCAGAAGAGAGTGGAATTTTAGCAAGAGATATTATAACAAAGATTAATGATACAAGTGTTACTTCTATAGAAGCAATGCAAGAAAGAATATCAAGCTATCCTGCAGGAGAGAAAGTAACAATAACGATTCAAAGATTAGAGAATGGTCAGTTTGTTGAGAAAACAATTGAAGTTAAATTAAAGAAGAAAACAGATGTAATGAAAGAAGATACGACAACATCAAATGATGCGGATTCCAACGGGGCTACGGTTCCAGACAATAGCAGGGATAATCAACAAGGCAACTCTAGTGAACAAGTACCAGATAGCGGTGATAATAATCAACAGATTGATCCATATAGTTATTTCTTTGGAAATGATGGATCATTCCAAAATCCAGATAACGGAAATTAAGGAAACGTTTTAAATCAAAAACACTCCTAAGAATTGAATGCCTATGACGTATATGATATATTCGTCATAGGCATACTCTTTCTTTGGAGTGTTTTTTACATTGCACTATATTAGTCGATGGATTCTATTGTTAATTGGTATTCATCATCAACTTTTTCTACTTTACCATGCATAGCAAAGAAGTTCTCACAGTTTGGGCATTCCATTTCATCGAAATCGATATCAAAAGAATCTTCACCTTCTAAATCTTTTTCATCTTCTGCTTCTAAATCTACATTAATTTCAAATCCAATTTTACAGTATGGACACTTTACATCTGCCGTAATATTTGTCATAGATATCCTCCTTAAGTTATCAAGTGTAACTATTCAGATTGAATGTTATACAAGTAATTAGTTATACTAGATTATTATAGCATAGCCAGATAGGCGATACAACAAATTGTTTTTTAAAAAAGTGTAACCTTTTTATATGATTTACGAATAATAAGTGTAGTCAAAATTTTTAAGAATATAAAGGCGCTAATAAATAGTGTCAAATTGGAGGATATTAATATGAAAAGAATGAACAAAATAATGAGTTTAGTTATGGTAGGAATTATGGCATTTTCTTTAACCGCATGCTCAAGTAAAAAAGATGATCAAGTAGCAGAAGATATTAAAGATGTAGCCGTAAGCGAAATACAAACAGCAGTACAAGAGGCATATGGAGATAGCTATCTTCCTAGTATGGATTACGATGCTGAGGCTTTAGAGAGTATCTTTGGAGTAAAAGAGGATTGGTGTGAAGAATATATTGCCCAAGGCCCAATGATGAGTGCTCATGTAGATACATTTGTTGCAATTAAAGCAAAAGAAGAAAATGTACAAGAAGTGGTGGATGCACTTAATTCTCATCGTGATTATTTAATAAATGACAGTATGCAATATCCAGTTAATCAGGTTAAAATCCAAGCATCAAGAGTTGAACAAATTGGTAACTATGTGTTCTTTATCTTATTAGGGGAGATTCCTATGGAAGTGGAAGAACAAGGTGACGAAGCAATTCTTGAGGCAGCAAAAGAACAAGTGCAAATAGCTGTTGACGCAATTAATGGTGTTCTAACAAAATAATTTAAAATGTAGCAGCAGGTTTTCATACCTGCTGTTTATATAATACCTGACATGGTATAATTTATTGTAATTGAATTACGAAGGATTAGATTTGTACCTTGGAGGGTATCAGTGATTATGGAAGTAAGAAAAGATAATTTAAATGAATTAGATAAAGAACGATATAAAAGATTCATTGATGGGGATATTGGTGGATTTGAAGAGCTTGTTCTTGAATATAAGGATTTATTAATATATTTTTTGAATCGGTATGTGAAAGATTTGAATATTGCCGAGGATATTACTCAGGATGCTTTCGTGGACGTGTATGTTTATAAAGAGAGATATAATGGAAAAGCAAGTTTTAAAACTTATCTATTTACAATAGGTCGTAATAAGGCAGTAGATTATATTCGTAAGAATAAACATATGCAATCTGCAGTCAATATAGAGGAACAGACAGAGTTATCTAGCGAAGAGAACAAATTAATTGAGCATGTTATTCATAATGAGAATAAAGAGCTAATAGCACATGCACTAGAGAAATTGAAAGAAGAGTATGCAAGAGTAATTATATTAATAGATTTTGAAGAATTTTCATATAAAGAAGCAGCGAAGGTACTAGACAAAACCGTAGCCCAGGTTAAAGTATTGGTTCATCGAGCTAGGAAATCCCTGAGAAAGGTATTAGAAGAGGAGGGCTTTACGTATGAAGAGTAATAGAGAATTTATAGATGGAATATACGAAAAAGCTCGAATGTTACAAGAAGAACAAGCACATAACAGTCAAGATGAAAAATCAATAATAGTTAAAGGGGAATCCTTGTTTAGAAGAAAGGGATTCGTAAAAACTTTTCGTTCAGGAGTTGTAGTTATGGCTGTGGCTGCAATGGCAGTTGTTTTATTACCACATATGATTACAAAACAAGGTAATCATGTAGCAGATAGTAATGGTGAATATTCAATTGAACCAGTCAATTATGGATTGGAGTATCAACGGAGGGGGGTTATAGAAGCTATAAATGGAGAAGGAATTCTTGTAGATTCCTATAGTAGCAATGAAGGATATTACTATTTAGTTAAAACTATTGAAGGTAAAGAACTAGATTCAGTTCCTATCTATATTGTCTTATATGATAATGGGGGCAACAGTAATCAATTAGAGAAGAATTTGATTGGTATGAATATATCTTTTTCGTACGTTGAGGAACCAATATCACTATTAGCAAATATTCAAGAGGATTTGAATAAACAGTTTGATCAGGATGTAAGTCTTGTATATCAAGTTAATTCACTACAGATAAAGGAGTAGAATAATGGTTTTTAGTAGTTTATTATTTCTGTTTCGCTATCTACCAATTGTATTAGTATTGTATTATATCGTGCCTAGAGCTTATCGTAATGCAATATTATTCTTTATGAGCTTGTTATTCTATGCATGGGGAGAACCAGTCTATATTTTGTTGATGTTATTCTCCACTGCTGTGGATTATACAAATGGTAGATTCGTAGACTATTATATTAAGAAAGGCCAGAGAAACAAAGCAAAGTTTTTTGTTATTTTAGCAGTTATAATTAATCTGGTTTTATTAGGATTTTTTAAATATACAGATTTTGTGATTGATTTGGTTAATAAAGTGGCTGATGGTGCTCTTACACCTTTGTCACTAGCGTTGCCAATTGGAATATCATTCTATACATTCCAAACGATGTCTTATACCATTGATATTTACCGAGGGAATGCAATCGTTCAGAAGAATATAATTGACTTTGGAACGTATGTAACGTTGTTCCCACAGTTGATAGCAGGTCCAATTGTTCAGTATAATCAAGTAGATACGCAATTAAAGAATAGAAAAGAAACGGTAGATGAATTTGCCTATGGGATACAAAGATTTGTGATTGGCCTAGGCAAGAAGGTATTATTAGCTAACAACATTGGTTTACTTTGGGATAACATAAATGCAATGAATATTGAGAATGTGACTGTTGCAACAGCGTGGATTGGTATTTTTGCATTCGCATTCCAAATTTATTTTGATTTTTCTGGATATTCAGATATGGCAATTGGTCTTGGGCATATGTTTGGTTTTACATTCCTAGAAAACTTTAATTATCCATACATTTCAAGGAGTATTACAGAGTTTTGGCGAAGATGGCATATATCCCTTAGTAGCTGGTTTCGCGACTATGTATACATTCCACTTGGTGGGAGTAGGAAGGGCCTTGCTAAGCAAATACGTAATATCTTTATTGTATGGCTATTGACGGGGATTTGGCATGGAGCAAGTATGAATTTCTTATATTGGGGATTATACTTTGCTATTTTGCTAATGTTAGAAAAAATCTTTCTATTGCGTTATCTAGAAAAGTTACCTGCCTTTGTATCAAGAATATATGCGATGTTCTTCGTATTATTAGGTTGGGTAATTTTCGCTTTTGATAATATTTCTGAGGGAAAGGATTATCTAGCAGCTATGTTTGGCAGAATGAGTAATTCCTTTGCTAATGGGGAAACAATTTATTTGTTATATAATAACGGGGTATTACTAATAATTCTGATATTAGCTTCTTCGGGAATACTTACTAAACTTGTTAAAAAGAAGATGGATAAAGTTACTTTACCGAATACGATTATATGCAACATCTATTATTTATTGATATTGTTCTTATCGGTAGCTTATTTAGTTGATGCATCCTACAATCCATTTTTATATTTTAGATTTTAGGAGGTGTGAAAGATGAAGAAACGATTAAATATACTAACGTGCGTGATATTTTGCATATTCATCTTTGGATTTACCATAGCTAGTTTGGTAACGAAACCAAAGGAATATTCTGAGAGAGAAAGAAGATATCTAGAACAGATGCCAAAGTTATCAAAAGAAACGTTTCTAAATGGTGAATTTACTTCCAAGTACGAAACCTATATTACAGATCAATTCGTAGGAAGAGATCAATGGATTCGTATTAAAACAATAGTGGAGAGAATGGCGGGTAAACAAGATATTAATAATGTATACTTCGCAAAAGATGGGTATCTTATTGAAAAAGTAGAAGAACAGGATTTGGATTTAGAACAATGGGAGAAGAATAAGAAATGGCTTTCTGACTTCTTGGTAAAATATGAAGAGAAGCTAGGAAAGGAACATGTCAGAGCGTTATTCGTTCCTACAGCAGGTTATGTTCTTGAAGAAAAACTACCACCATATGCACCATTTATTAATCAAGGAATTATCAATCAAGAGATACGTGAATTAGTAGGTAAGAAAGTTTCTGATGAGATAGCAAGTCAGTTAATAGTTGATGTAAATCAGAATCTAAAGGATAAAAGCTACGAATACATCTACTATAAGACAGATCACCACTGGACTAGCCTTGGTGCTTATTATGCATATGAAGTCTGGGCTAAATCACTGGGGTTAACACCAAAGCCACTTGAAGAGTACAAGCAGGTAGTGGCAACTTCGGATTTCTATGGTACGATTTACAATAAAGTTAATACTAATGTTTCTCCAGATCAAATAACACTGTTTGATGATGGACAAGATTATACTGTTAGTATCAACATGGGAGAAAAAGAACTTAACTCCATGTTTGATTATGAACAACTAGAGAGTGTAGATAAATACTCCATCTTCTTAGGTGGCAACAATGCAATGACACAAGTTACTTCAAGTAATAAAAATGGTAAGAAATTATTAGTTGTGAAAGATTCCTATGCACATACAATGGTACCAATACTTGCACACCACTTTGAAGAGGTTGTTTTAGTTGATTTAAGATATCTTAATATGGGTTTGGAAGAAATCGTAGACCAATTTGGTATAACAGATGTATTACTCTTATATAACGATAGCACGGTAATGTCAGATAAGAATCTAGTTAAGTTAGGAAAGTAGATTCCGTTTGAAATTGAGGTTCTATGGCGAATATGAAATCTTCGCCATAGAACCTCAATTTCTTGGGATTATTTAATGTTGCATTTCAAATTTTTATAAAAATGTATAAACTAAGCAATATATTCATTACCACGTTCTGCCTCTGCTTTGGCAATAGCATCTGTGATTCGTTTTTCTACGATTGCAGCTATCTCAACTGTTTTAAGATCTTTGTAATCTTCAAAGTATAGAGGTTCCAGATAATGAATCTGAACAGTTACTTTCTTTAAAGAATGTGTATCAAATACTTTGTAGGAATCAAGTAGTGCTACTGGTACAATAGGACACTTGGCATAAACAGCACTCTTAAAGCTACCAGGTTTGAATTCACCGATATGATTTCCCTTTTTACTTCGGGTACCTTCGGCAAATAATACAAAGTTACGACCTGTTTTGGCTTCCTTTGCCATGTTGTGAATAACCATCATGGATTGTTTTACGTCTTCTCTGTCAATAATAAGACATTGAAGAAGCTGAATCACTTGTTTTATAAGTATTATATCTTTAACTTCTTTCTTCATGATTGCTGCAAAAGGTCTTTCATGTGTTTCAAGAAATGCTAATGCATCAAATAACCCCTGATGGTTAGGGAAGAGAATATATCCTGACTCTTTTGGTAAGTTTTCAAGACCATCACATACAACTTGTATTCGGCCTGATTTATTTGCACGTTTCGTTACTTTGCGTAAATAAGAATAACGTGTATTTGCATCGTATTTCTCAGGGTGGTTACCATATTTACTGATATGATAGAACCAAGAAGGAAAGACAAAGAGATTACGTAATATCATTAATGCAATTCTTCTCATAATACTCGCTCACTTTCTTTAGAACAGAATAAGTAGATTATCTAACTATTATATAAGTATTTTAATATTTCTTATATCTTCTATTATACCACAGATATAATTTGGATTAAAGAAGATAAAAATTACTTAAATAAATCTTAAAATTTATATTATGCATGTGGTGGGATAAAACTTTAGACAATAGTAATGAATAGTGATAGAATAATATAATAAATGTTATATTACAGTAGATTGGAGTAAGGATTAAATGAAGTTTAGTGAACTTATTGCACAGAACCAGTTAGTGAAGGCGTTAGAAGTGGAGAAGATTACGAATCCAACTAAGGTTCAAGAACTTGTGTATCCTTTGATTATCGAAGGAAAAGATATTATAGCGCAGTCAGAAACGGGATCAGGAAAGACGCTTGCTTACCTTGTCCCTATTTTTGAGAAATATAGAGAAATAGAAAAGACAAATCAAGTTATTATATTAGTACCAACACATGAATTAGCCATGCAAGTTCATGCACAGGTAGAACGATTGTCTAAGAATTCTGGTATAGGGTTAAAATCGGCAGTAATAATCGGTAATGTCAATATAACAAGACAGATTGAAAAACTAAAAGAAAAGCCACAGATTATTATTGGAACAGCTGGAAGAATTCACGAATTAATAAAGAAGAAAAAGATAACGGCACATACCGTAAAGACTATTGTTATCGATGAAGGTGATAAGCTGCTAAATCCAGATAATATAAAAGGCGTACAAGAAGTAATCAAGTGTACGATGAAGGATCGCCAAATATTAGTATTCTCAGCTAGTGTAACAAAGAAGGCGACACAAGTTGCGATGGATATGATGAAGGATGCTAAGGTAATTAAGACAGAGAAGACACAGACGATACCTTCTAATATTGAGCATATCTATCTTGTTGTAGAACGTAGAGATAAGTTAGAAACCTTACGCAAATTAACTAGAATTATGAAAGCGAAAAGAGCGATGATATTTATTAATAAGGTAAGTGACATAGAAGAGGCAACTTACAAATTAGTATATCAAGGATTAAAAGCAGAATGTCTTCATGGGTCTAATGTTAAGGAAGATCGTAAACGTGTAGTAGAACAATTTCGTTCTAACAAGATTAATTATCTTGTAGCAACAGATATAGCAGCCAGAGGCTTACACTTTGATGGAATAGATACCGTTTTCCACATATCAATTCCAGAAGATGAGATGGAATATCTACACCGTTCAGGACGTACTGGAAGAAATGGACAACCAGGAAGAAGCGTACTAATCGTAACGAAAGAAGAATTACCACTGCTGAAAAAGTACCAAAAGAAATTTGGAATAAATATTGTAGCCAAGAAGATGTACCAAGGGAAATTAGTGAAAGGCTAGGTCTTTAAATTTGCAAATCGCATGCATATCGCAATACAGAAATGCTATACTATAAATAAGTATAAAGGAGGCGATTGTATGGCAAAAACATCTAATATATTTGCTCGAGTAGAGCCGGAAATCAAAGAACAGGCAGAAATGGTTTTAGATCAACTAGGTATTCCAATGTCTAATGCTATTAGCATATTTCTTCGTCAAATAGTGATTCAAAAGGGGATCCCATTTGAAATGAAACTTCCACAGAGTAAACCAGTAGCATATGAATCATTAACAGCTGAACAATTCAATACTGAAATTGAGAAAGGTTTAAACGACTTGAGTTGTGGTAAAGTTGTAACAGCGCAAAAGGTTGCAGATAAAATGCATAGGGATTACGGTGTATGAGTTGGAATATTGTGTATACTGAATAAGCAGAGTGCGACTTGAGAGATATATTCGAGTATATCGCTTTTAATTTGCTGGTTCTAGATACCGCCAAAAAGCAGACGAGACGTATAATGGATGCTATATTGAGTCTAGAAAAAATGCCAATGCGACACTCATTATATGATAAAGAGCCGTGGTGTAGTAAATGGTTGCGTGTTTTAACAATACCTCTGAAATGGCTCAGTACTTGATCCCAGTTACGATAACGTTGGATCCACTTCTTTATAATGTTTTCTGACGCAAGATACAGCATTTTCTCTAGTGCTCCATCACTCGGAAATACACCATTTATCTTTGTTACTTTTCGATATTGGCAGATTTAATACTTCAATCACATTTGTCGTATTTGTTCCTTTGCTAGTGCCATAATAAAACTCCTTCTTAGTTTAGAATTTATAACTTAATTCTTACTAAGAGGGAAGTGTTTTTTACCAAAGACACAAATTTATTTACACTACCAACAAGAATGTATTTGTTATTCCCTTTTAATTGTATATATAATCACCTCATATACATTATAACAGAACAATTGCTTGGTTAACCTTCATATTCTACATATCCATCACCATAAACAACCCAATGATTTTCATCATCATCTTTAAAAAATCTCCAGCATTCTCTATCACGATAACTTTTATTAATAAAACATTCAAATGTATATTCATTGGATAGTACTAACTTCAAATCATAAACATTTGATAAAGTAACTTCCCCTATATAAACATCAGTGGATGCATTTATTCGTTCTGCTATTTCATCAAATAAATTGTTTCCTTTTACATCC
>NZ_CBDLAM010000035.1:25519-25953 GCF_965301125.1 Anaerosporobacter sp.
ACATAAATATCATATGAAGGTAAAAGGATCTGATTCTTGCTAAGGTTAGTAAATCTCCAAGGACATTGAAAATGCAAATTATAAGTTTGGTTATCATATTCCTCCTTAACATCAAAATGTAAACAACACATATCAGCAGCACGTGTTATACTATTTAATTTGGTACCTGTTAATTTAGTGATTATTTCATCTTTAAACATCTTAAGATCTCCTCTATAATAAATATCTATTTATAATATATATCTCCGAATAATTCAATAGCTAAATCTTTAATTTCTTGATAGCCATATCCTTGGTGGCCTATTTCTTTATGTAAAAATCTTCTTTGCTTTTGGGTTAAACCTAAATCATTTTTTACAGCATCTATCTGTTCATTTTGCTTTTGATTATCTTTTGGCGCATTACCATTTTGTCTACCAACGCGATCGGACTGA
>NZ_CBDLAM010000035.1:25963-26779 GCF_965301125.1 Anaerosporobacter sp.
GACTGAGGTGCATTCTCATATTTTTCTTCATTTTGCCAGTCTTTTATTTCCTGATTCTTAATGTTTTCCCTAAGTAAATTAGGTTTAGAATCGGGAATAACTATTCTTGTAACTACTTCAGTATCGTTACGTATTTCTAATAGATCACTTGCTATTAATACTATTTTTAATTCAGGGAATAAATAAGAAATAGCAGTTTTAGCAGATTTTTCTGCAAGTGCTTCTAATATTAACTCGACCGTGGTGTCTGACAATGCAACATTACTCGAAGCGCGTATATAAGATCCCATAACAGACGTACTTTGTGAGTAAGCGTCCGTAGATGGGGATTTTCTAAATATAGCTTGTGTTAAATCTATTAAATTTTTTTCATTACTTAGATATAAATTTGAACTTTTTACTAAGGCTATTTGCAGTTGTTTCATTATTTCTTGTTGTTCCGTTGAATCACTCATAATATTAGATATATCATGTTTAATTTGATTATTAGCATTAGTACTGATTGATGATGATAAAGACTGAGAAATATTATTTAATTGTTCCTGTATATCGAATAATTGTTTATTAATGCTATCTAATTCAGTAGCTTCTTTTGTTAATACATCTGGTTTAATATTTAAATATCCCATGATTAAGAGTGAACCCCTCCTTTAAATCACATTTAATGTCAATACATATTGTAGCACTATTTGATATAATTTTAAAGAATAAAACATAAAATGGTAAATAATATCTAGTCTATATAGAGTAAGATAATCATAGGTGAGTTGTAAAACGAGACGCCAGTTTGTGCGACGAGATGCCATATTTGTAAAT
>NZ_CBDLAM010000036.1:0-8961 GCF_965301125.1 Anaerosporobacter sp.
AATTGTTGATATATTATAGATTTCTATATCGCAATCTAATTTTTCATAAGCATCCACAACAACACTGACCATACTATTAGCAGCAGAAGTAATTGCAAGGATTGATAATATAGAAATTACGATTAACGTTATATTACTCAGTAATATCTTCGATGTACGAAGATTATTTGTTGCAAAAAATAGAGATTTATTCTTGCCACGGAATAGTTTACTTAAGAATACGGATAAGAAATCAATCACTTTTGGATAAGCAAGTATTGTTCCTATAAGAGAAACAATCAATAAAATTGGTGATAGGTTAGTTGTTACGTCTCCGCCAAAGAAATAAATTAGCAAAGAAGCCACAATTAAACAGCAACCTATTATGAATTTCTTATATCCCACGTGCATGGAGACACGTACGTCGTTAAGAATAACGTCTTTCACTTGTAATTTTCCTATCTTACGAACTGGTAAGTAAGAAGATAGTAGGGATAATAGGATTGCAAATATAGCACCAGATATAATGTAGCTTGGTCTAATACTTACTTGTTCATAGATGCCGTACTTCTTCAAAGGGGAAATGAGTCTAGTTATTACATGCAAGGCAAGAATACCCAAACCAGTACCAAGCAATGCACCAATGATTCCGTAAAAGAAACTTTCTAAACGTAAGATAAATTTTACTTTTCCAGTAGTAGCTCCTTGGCTTAGGAAGGTACCAATGGTAGTTAATCGTTCTGTAATAATAAGTTTGAAAGTACTATAGATAATTATGGCACTCATAGCAACTACAATCAAAAGCATTACATATAGGATGCTACTAAAGCTTGAGAATTGTTCCTTCACAGTATCCATATCAAAAAGTTCTGAAGCGTTAAAATCCTTATTAGCTTCATCGAAAGATTCAATTGCTTTATCTACGTTACCATCTATAGATTTTGCAGTAACGAAGTTATATTGGCCCTCAACTCCAAACTCTTTTGCAAGATATTCATATGGAAGAAACATAGAGAATGAAGATTCTGTATCATTGTAGAAAACGCCATCTGGAGCAGATATAGCAGATACAGTTAGTTCTTTGGCAACACCAGCTATAACGATGGAGATGGTATCACCTAGTTTTAAATTACGTTCTTTTGCAATACGTTGCGAAATAATACAAGAGTTATCTTTGAATAAATCTAGAGATCCCTCGGTTAATTGCTCAAGTGGAATATTAGAATTCTCTCTAGCACGTATGGATACAGATCGGGTAGTTTCATCATCTGTATCAATATTGTCTGTTATGATTCCGTTAACAACGATTTCTTTCGTGATACTATCTGGCTCTATACCAGCTGTATCTAATTCCTTACAAGGAAAAAACGATAACCCCTTATCGTTTGGTTCAATTACTAGGTCTTGTTCTTCATAAGAGGCCACTACAGGTTTTACTAAGCTATCTAGAATGATATCTACTAAACCAGTACTGGTAACTACAAGTCCTGTGCTCATAGCGATTGCTATGAGGAGTAGTAAGAACCGCCCTTTCTTTTCTGTCATGCTCTTTAGAACATATTTAATAAAGACTTTCATGTATACTCTCCTTTACTTATCAATAGATAATATTTCCATATGCATTAGTGATTATACCAATATGTAGAAAAAACAACTAGTGAAATTTGTAATGAATTTCATTAGAAAAAAGTTAGAAATATATTACATAAGTAACAATGAGGTGACAAATGTCATATTTCTTGTAAATCGGCTTAAGTAATTGAGAAATATTTTATTTTTACTTTTTAGGACTTCAAATTTTGACAAATTTCGTGTACAATTGTTTAGAATTTATATTAGAAAAGAGGAAAATATATATGTGGTTTTGGTTAGCTTTAGTGGCTCTGCTTTGTTGGAGTGGATCTGATTTGTTTAGTAAGATGGGATCCAGACCAGATGATAAGTTTAGTCATTTAAAGATGGTTATGGCTGTTGGCCTTGTTATGGGGCTTCATGCTATGTATGAAATATTTGTTACAGGAACACCAATTACAATGGGTGATTTTATGGCGTATTTGCCAGTATCATTATTGTACATTGGATCAATGATAATTGGATATGTTGGACTTCGCTATATTGAACTATCGATTTCCTCGCCAATTTGTAATTCATCTGGTGCAATTGCAGCACTTGGTTGCTTCTTATTCTTAGGACAGAGAATGAATGGACTTCAAACATTTGCGGTAGCGCTTGTATGCATTGGTGTATTTGGTTTGGGGCTTGTTGAGATGAAGGAAGATGACGAACTTCGTGCTAAGAGACAAAGTACAGCAAATGTGAAATATACGAAAAGTGTTCTGGCTATCTTACTTCCTGTTTTATACTGTATCATTGATGCAGCAGGAACAGTAGCAGATAGTCTTGTATTAGAAACGCTAAATGAGAATACAGCAAATGTAGCTTATGAATTAACATTTCTTTTCATGGGAATCATTTCATTCATCTATGTTGTTTTTGTAAAGAAAGAAAAATTAACGATTAAAAGAGAAAGTCCTAAATTTATTGCAGCTATCTTTGAAACAGCAGGACAATTTGCCTATATCTTCGCAGTTGGAGCTAACGCAATCGCAGCAGCACCAGTTATTTCAGCCTACTGTGTAGCGTCTGTATTGTGGAGTAGAATCTTCCTTAAGGAAAAATTATCAATGAGACATTATGGGATGATTACCATTTGCGTAATTGGTATTGTCATTCTTGGTACGATGGAGTAGTGGTAATATAAAAAACAACTTTTCCGAGTTGAATGCCATTTTGTGAATATATATATGTTCATATATGGTACACAGCTATGAAAAGTTGTTTTTTTGTTAAAACTGGCTCTCGTGTTTCTTAAAGAAGTCAACCTTCGTCTCCAGATATTCTAACTTTGCATTGGATTCTAGGAAAAATGTAATTGGTTCAAAGATATAATTCCAATTCCAAATCTTTTTGTCAGCATGAAGATAGGTTCGAATCATTTCACAACCGCTTGGAGCAATGGAATGTAATAATGTCATAATTACACGGACTGCATGGAAGGAATCAATTAGCACTTGCTTTCGAAGCTCATCATCGCCTGAAGTTTCAGCTTGCTTCATGGAATTAACCCAGTATTTATTCGCATTTCTAATATACGTATCTAGTAGATATGTTAAGGAATGGAATTCGTGATTATACATACTAAGTTCGAAATCAAGTATTGCGTTCTTGCCCTCTTCTAGTACGGAAGCCGTAATTGCTCCTTCAGGAATCTTGCTATCATAATATTTCTGAACCGTGTAGAAACAGGAACGAACAAGTCTGTTGAATACATTGGTTAATAAGTTCCCTTCTTTTAATACAGTATCTGCAGCTTTAGGTTCTGCATTAGGTATATAAGGTTTGGGTTGGAAGTTAACGCTCTTATTGGACAAACCAAGGCTGAGAAAATGAATTCTTAATTGTTCAGGTGTGTAATAGGATAGTAAATCCTTTGCCATAGGAGGCTTTATATCAGAGCTACTACTTGCCTTCTTATCTAGGAAGAGGATGTGATTGTTAGCGATTAGATGAGGTAGTTGTAACTGGCCATCATCAGGAGTAATCGTGCTATCACCATCTTGTAATGCCATGAATAATCCCATCTGTGCTACACCATAGAAGTAGATATTATCTTCTCCAATGAATTGATATACCATGGAGTCTTTAGAATTCCACCATTCTTTCCAAGCATCTTCTGTATCTCCATTTTGCATAAGATACGTCTTTGTAAATGAAATCGGAGCCCATAAGGATTCAGGCCAAACCCAGAAAGTAAGAGGCGTATCATCGGAATCAACTTGTGGTACTGGAACGCCCCATTCAATGTTGCCTGTAAGACGAAAAGGTACAAGTGTTTTACCTGTTCGATATTGTACACCATGAGAAGATAGCAGTTCCTGAGCTGTCTCGCGATCTGATAAAGCTTGAAAAACAAGGGTGAGAGAAGATTTACTTGATTCTTCAGCAATTTTATAGGGAGGTAGTTTGTCATGTAAGGAAGCTACCACATGTTCATAGTCTTTCTTCACGTAGATACATGGCTTCTTCAAAAATTCTTCTATTGTATTAAGAAGGTATTTACGGTGATTTGTGTTTATTCTTAAGTAATTATTTCGTTCATTCAGTAGATCTCTATAGGCTTCCAAATCAAAATACCAATTGGCGACCATTGTAACATCTGGCTTCAAACCAGATAATGTGCTGATCGGATCAATTAAATCACAAGGCATATATTGGTGACCAAGGGAACATTCATCTGCATAGGCTTTATCAGATGAGCACCCTTGAATTGGGCATTTACCTACAACTTGACGACCATTTAATAACACTTTAAACTTTGGATCATAGAATTGTGAATTTGTTAGTTTCTTTAAAACACCTTTTTTATAGAGTTTTTTAAAGATGGTAGCCGATACTTCATTATGAACTTTTGCAGCTTCATCAAGAGCAGAAGCAGCAAACAGATTAAGGCTAATTTCATAGCTATCTAAGGCTTCTTTTTGCTTTATATGATTACTACGAACATAATCTTGTATGGTAAAGGAATCATCCTTTTCTAATTTTCTATAACTTTCTAAAATTGGTGAACCATAACAATCTGTACCAGATACGAAGATTACATTGTCTTCACCGATACGATCACGTAGGAATCTCGCGTAAGTGTCTGTAAGATTTTAAACAGATTTTGTCAAGGTAAATTTTCTTTGATTAGTATTACTGTAGAACTCTTCCTATACTATAAACAGGTCTATAGTCGATAGGAGATATCTTCACACCTTCCTTTGGATTTGATGCATGAATTACCTGATCATCACCAAGATAGATTGCTGCATGGCCAACTTTATTATCATTGTTGGCATAAAAGACAAGATCTCCAGGTTGTATATCTTCTTGGTCAATTGTAGGTAGAGAGTTACATTGTTCTAAGCTGGTTCGTGGAAGTGTATAGCCATAGAGGCTATAGATATACTGTGTAAAACCACTTGCATCAAAGCCTGTTTCAGGAGAGTTACCACCATAAATATAGGAAGAACCTTCATATGTCTTTAATTCTGTTATAAAGTCTTTAAGAGAGAAGTTTGGTGAATTCTCATCTGTATTTGTTTCAATAGAAGTGGTATTTTCTGTGATTTTCGTACTTAGATCAGTAGATGTCTCGATATGACCTATGGATTCTTTGGAAAGAGGCTTCATTTTATCTGTATTATCTTTTGCAAAAGAAAATACAGAAGTAGTACATAAGATAAGTGCTAATACCATAATAATAAGAATACTAGTTTTCTTTTTCTTAGTATCAAGTATGGATTCTAAACGATTTTTCATTCTTTTTTTACCTCCATTAAAATTAATAAATAATAATTGGTGTATTTGGTTTTGATTTGAAGCTGTTTGTAATAATGTCCTACTATATTGTATACGTTCAGTTATAGTAGCATTATTTAGTACAATACTGTCACACGAACTTTCACATAATTCATTCCATAACTTGATGAATAAATATATAATCGGATTATACCAATGGATGGATAAGCAAACGAGTAGAAGCCATTGCAATAGGATATCTTTTCGTTTAATATGTACAAGTTCATGACGAAGTATATAATTTAGTTCTTCGTTCGTATAAGTATTAGAAGGAAGGATAATGATTGGATGAAATAATCCAATGGTAATAGGACTTCTAAGGGATGAACTTATACGACAGGTGACAGAACTATTTATCTTTAGTTGCTTTTTATTTATGTTTAATAGTTGAAGTATGGATTGATTAATTAACGGTGTTGTAGTACGTTTTAAAGATTTGTGAAAGAGATAATATGTAATTAGATGGTAGCTAAATACAATGAAAGCACCGAAAGCCCAGATTAGATTTATATGTATCTGAAATGCCTTCGCTGTTACAGGAACAATGATAGGAGAATCGTTGTTTATTACTACAGAATTAGAGGGCATTTTAGTAAAGTATGTTGTATGTGAGTTGCTTTCTAATAAATCTAGAGATTTTGCAGATTCCGTTATCTCTTTATCGACCCGCGGAGTCGTTAGTGTAAAGAGTGAATTTTCCGCAAATGGGCGGAATGGAATTAAGTAAGCAAATAGTAGTACCATACAACATAAGTATAGACAAATGTTAGATAGATACTTTCTTAGTATTTTTTGAAAGAAGAATAGTAGGAGCACTAGGATAGACACTAAAATGCCATTGTTCATATAAGTTAATAACAAACTTTTCATAAGGGTTACTCTGCTCCTTTCTAGAGTTTATCTTCCATAGCCTTTAGCCAAGCACTTAATTCTGCGATATCCTGTTTGTCTAGCTTGGTGTTGTCGCAAAAAGAACTTACTAAATTACAGATAGAATTTTGGTGATATTGCTTTACAAAGTGTGATGTTTCAAAGTGAATATAATCATTTTCTTTTACGATAGGATAATAAGTTCTTTCTTTACCTAATTTTTCACTTCGAAGAAAACCACGGTCAATTAATCGATTTAACAATGTGATCAGCGTTTGAAGTTTCCAACCTTTTGCATTGCCTAGTTGTTCCATTAATATAGCAGTAGTTACTGGTGGAGTGTTTTGCCATATAGCCGACATAACTTCAAACTCTGTGTCTGGTAAGCGTGTAAGTTGATTTGTTTCTTGTTCTTTGTTATCCATAATAATTATCATGCTCCTTTTTGCGTATTCGTGTAAATGAAAGGTACAAATTACCTCGAATGCTATTATCTACATTTGTCTATGATGATATTCTACAACTGTCTATAATGAATGTCAAGGGTTAATGTCATGAAGTAATATGACTAGTGAAAATGGTGTTGGTTAAAGTTACTGATGAATAATTAAGAATATTTATTATAATAGTTAAATTGCAAACATTGTTTTACAGAGTTCTTTTCCTGTAGAAGTTTTGAAGATTTTTTGGTATGCAGCTTTAATTGCCTGTTTATCAAGAGAATCTTCATAAAGGTTAACAAGAAAATCAGCTTCTATTAATATTTGATAATCAATTCCATCTACGACTGTATAAGTATGGTGATGTCCAACTAGGTAGCATACTCTGTCTATGATTGATTCATCTAGGTTTAATTTTTCAAGAAGATTTTTGGCGAGGATAGGTCCTTCTTGTTCTTGCAACTTTCCATTACATCTTCCGTACTTTTCTTCAGAAACTTTAATACCAATATCATGTACAATAGCAGCTATTTCAAGAGTTTGTAGAGTTGTAGTATCAAGTTGTTCCATTTCACCAATTAATTTAGCAAAACTATGTACTTTGATAAAATGTTGGATCCGTTTGGGATCTCCAGTATAGTAAGTAATCATTTCTTGTAACAAGGTTACAATCATATAGTAATCTCCTTTATAGTGATTAATCGTAAATATTTTAATCATTGTAGCATTTCATATAGAAAAGTACCATACTTTTTTAAATTCTAAATTGACAAAATTTTCTTAGGTCAATACAATAACATATATACTATTAAATTCAGCAGAAGGGAAACATTAATATTATGAGAAGAAAAGATAGAGAAATTAAAGATCCAGAAGAAATTCTAGCAATCATGAAACAATGTGATGTATGTAATATCGCAATCTGTGATAAGGAATATCCTTATGTGATACCACTTAATTTTGGAGTGGAGTATGAGAATGGGGAGTTTACGATGTATTTTCATAGTGCTACTGCTGGGAAAAAACTTGATTTATTACGCGAAAACAATAAGGTAGCGTTTTCTATGAGTTGTGCACATAATTTAGTTGTTGGGGAGATGGCATGTGAATGCACCATGGAATTTGACAGCGTGTGCGGTAACGGGACAATGGAAATACTAGGTGAGGAAGAGAAAATGGCAGCACTTACAAGTGTGATGAATCAGTATCAACCAGGTGTAGAACATAAATTTGATACAAGACTTTTTAAAGTGATTTCCGTGTTAAAACTCACAGTAAATGAAATATATGGTAAACGATTAAAGAAAAAGCATGCAATGGAATAGTTACATATTTCCTACATTCGGTACTTGAATATTTGGGAAAATGAGCGTATGATGATTGCGAATAAGACATTTTGGAGGAATGAATATGCTATATTCAGTACCGGATTATTATAATCGATTCAAATGCATTGCAGATCAATGTGAAGATACCTGTTGTGCTGGATGGGAGATTATGATCGATCCAAAAACGTTACAAAAATATAAGAATGTAAAAGGCGGTTTTGGTAATTGCCTTCAAAATTCCATAGATTTTCATAGAGGTTCTTTTAAGCAGTATAATCATCGCTGTGCTTTCTTAAACGACGATAAACTCTGCGATATCCATGCAGAACTAGGGTCTGCCATGTTGTGTGATACCTGTAGAAAATATCCCAGACATATGGAAGAGTATGAAGGAGTACGGGATTTATCACTTTCTATGTCGTGTCCTGAAGTGGCAAGAATCATACTAAGTTATGGTGATCGAGTACGCTTTCTAACAAAAGAAAAAGAAAGTGAGTCGGAACCATTTGAAGGTTTTGATTTCCTACTCTACACTAAATTATCAGATGCAAGAAACTGCATTATTGGAACTTTGCAGAATAGAAAATTAGATGTTAACTTAAGAGCAGCCATAAGCTTTGCATTAACACATGATTTACAGAATCGGATTAATAATCAAGAATATTCTACAATGGAACGATTAATTAATCGTTATAAAGCAGATAAGGTTGTTGATCATATTATACATAAGTTACAATCATATCAATGTAAAGAAGAAGAACGATTCAAAATCATACAGAAACAGTTCTCTTTATTATTCCGTCTTGAGGTGTTAAGAACAGAGTGGACAGATGCAACTAGGTCAGCTTTTCATGAGTTGTATGGGGATGGAGTAAAGAAGTATCTAACAAATAGAAAGCATTTCTTAGCTTATATGAGTCAGAATGAAGAATTAGGTATTCCAT
>NZ_CBDLAM010000036.1:8971-11840 GCF_965301125.1 Anaerosporobacter sp.
GATTATGTTAGAGCAGTTATATGTGTATTTTGTTTATACATATTTCGCTGGTTCTATATATGATGAGAATGCCTATGGTAAGATGAAACTAGCGGTAATAAGCCTGTTGATTATACAAGAATTATGCCAAG
Organism: Anaerosporobacter sp.; assembly: GCF_965301125.1. Classification (NCBI taxonomy): domain Bacteria; kingdom Bacillati; phylum Bacillota; class Clostridia; order Lachnospirales; family Lachnospiraceae; genus Anaerosporobacter; species Anaerosporobacter sp. The sequence goes on from NZ_CBDLAM010000036.1 coordinate 9,103, forward strand.
CAAGATGGCAAGGAAAAGGTAGTTTGAATTTTGGAGATATAGTTGACATTGCACATAAGTATTCAAGGGAAGTAGAACATTCAGACAATAATCTTAAGAAGATGGAAAAGCTATTTGGCAAAAAGAAAGAGTTTTATTTTGAAAAAATATTAATTGCTTTGCTATCATAAAGAAATAACCCTGTAAGCCAGATTATTAAGTGTCTGGCTTACAGGGTATTTTTTTATTAATAGGGAACTTATTCGAGCACAACTTTTAAATCTTTTTTTATTGCAAAATCATATGCAGCAGAATCTTTAGAGCAATAGATTACTGGTGACATGTTATATGTAGATATACAATAGTTACTTATTGATGTAACACTATCTGGAATTGAAAGTTTCTTCAAATTAGGACAGAAATAGAAAACATCGTCATTTAATATAGTAAGTTTATTAGGTAATGAAATCTCTTCAAGTGAAGAGCAATTGTAGAATGCACCGTCTTCAATAGAAGTTATTGTATTTGGTAATTTAATTGTTTTTAAGTTATTACAACTTACAAAGGCATAAGATCCAATTGACTTAATACCTGAAGGAAGTTTGATTGAAGTGAGGCTTGAGCATTCTGCGAAAGCACGGTTACCGATTGACTCCAAAGTAGAAGATAATTTAATAGTTTTTAAATTAGTACAACCTCTGAAGGCAGAGTTACCAATGGAGACTACAGAATCTGGGATAACTACTTTTATTAAGTAGCCATTATTTTGGAATACATAAGGTGCAATTGCTTTCACGTTATCAGGAATCGTCAATTGCTTCTTGGTGCCAGTGTACTTAATTAAGATTCCGTTATCTGTAATTACCATATTATCTTCTTCTGCAAGTAAAATCCATTTAGTACCAATGAATGCGCTAGAACCAATTGTTTCGATGGATTCTGCAAAATTAACTTCACTAAGGTTAGCACAGTAGTAGAATGCACGACGATCAATTACTTTTACTCCTTCAGGAATTGTGATACTTGTTAAACTACGACAATGATTAAAAGTTGAATCTTCAATGGTTGATAAGGTAGAAGGTATGTTAATAGATGATAAACTAGTACAGTAAGCAAATGCACTTGAACCAAGATGGTTAAGTTTATTTGGAAGTTTTATTTTCTTAAGTGAAGTACAAGAATTAAATGCTTCATAACCAATCGACTTAACCGAATTTGGGATATTAATTTGCTTTAACTGATAGCAATTAACAAAGGCTCCGTTTTCGATTGTGGTTACAGTTTCAGGTATTGTAATTGTGGTTAAAGAATTACAATTATTGAATAAATTAGCAGGAATTTTCGTTAACTTCTCAGGTAGAGTAATTGTTGTTAAGTTACTACACGAATCAAATAAACCTTCGGATAATGTAGTAATTGAGGAAGGTAGTTCAATGGTTTTAATAGATCTAAGTCCAGATAGGGCATAGGATCCTAAAGTAGTAAGTTTACTTGGGAGATTAAGTTGCTCTAATTTTGAGCAATTACTAAAAGCATTGCTTTTAATAGTTGTAACGGTTTCTGGTATTGCTATTGTTGTTAATTTGCTACAACCTGTGAATGTTGATTGATTTATCATAGTGATACCAGAAGGAATCGTCAATTTCTTTAACGAGGAACAATAAGCAAATGCAGAGTCACCAATATAATTTAATGTGGAAGGTAACGTTACGGATGAGAGATTTTTGTTATTATAGAAAGCTGAATTTTCTATAGATTTAAGACCCTCTTTTAAATTAATACTAGTAAGTTTGTAACAGTACATAAAAGCACTTGTTCCAATACGTGTAACAGTCCCTTCCATTTTGACAGTTGTTAATTTAGTACAACTGCTAAATGTTTCTGGTTGTATATATGTAACCTTTGATGGTATAGTTATCTTTTTTAATGAATTACAACCATTAAAAGATGCTCTACCTAATGATTCCAATGAATTTGGTAAATTAATAGAAGTTAGTTTAATGCAATATCGGAAGGAATATCGAGCTAATGTCTTTAGCTTACTATCCTTTGGGATTGTTACTGTTTTAAGGCTATAACAATTTTGAAATGCAGCAATTCCAATAGTTTTTACAGGTGCAGGGATGGATACCCTTGAAAGTTTAGAGCAGTTAGCAAATGCTTCTTCACCAATGTAGTTCAATTTGGAGGGAAGAGTTATGGAAGATAATGAAGAACACTCTGCAAATGCTCGATAAGGAATCTTTGAAACATTACTACTTAATTGAACAGTAGATAATGAATAACAATTTGAAAATGCTTCTTCATCGATAGTTTTAACTGTGGAAGGAATAATGACCTTCTTTAACTTTTCATTATTATAGAAAGCACGCTTTCCTATTTTTTTTACATTAGAAGGTATCGTAACAGTTGATGCACTACCATCGTAGTGCAAGAGTACACCATCTTTAATGACAAAGTTTGAATTTGAGTCTGCTTTACTTAATTGTGGCTGATATAAACAAGTGAAAACTAGTAGCATAACAAATAATGTACTAATCAATCCTATCTTTTTACCTAAATTTTTCATAACATATTGTCCCTTTCTCTCATAAAATAATTTTAATTATGTATTAGATATATGAAACTAACTTATTTTTCCTCCTAATTTTCATTATAGGTATTGGATAGAATACTGTCAACGAAGTGGAAGAAATATGAAGTAATATTAATATTTTCTTAAGAAGTTTTTATTGAATTTAAGGGGGATGGAGAGATAA
>NZ_CBDLAM010000036.1:11850-18337 GCF_965301125.1 Anaerosporobacter sp.
AAATTTAACATTTCTGCAAAAGAAAATTACAAATCACCATAAAATCTACACATTTTCGTAATACAATGTAACAGAATTGTAATAATTAAAACAAGACCGATTTATGCTTAGGATAAAATGTCCGAAAAATGGAAGGAGAAAGTTTTTTAAAATGAAAGTGTTACAAAAAAAAGTGTTAGTTATGTCAGCGATGGGAGTTCTATTATTAGAAACTACAGCATTCCCAAACGTAGTGAAAGCTAGCAATATAATGAACAACACCGTAGCCAGTTACAACTATAGTACAGAAGACATAGAGAAATTATTTGAAGATAATTACAACGTACATGATATTAGCCTTAGCTTTAATAGTGCTGCATTAGTAGAAGAAGCTTTGAAATTAGAGCAAGAAGCAGATGAAGAAATAGCAAAGAGAGAAGCAGAAGCCAGACAAGCGGAAGAAGAAAAAACAGAAATTGTTATTGCACAAGTAGATAACTACTTAAACATTAGAAAAAAAGCTAGTGAAGATAGTAAGGTTGTAGGTAAGCTATATAATAACGGTGTAGGTACAATTATTAAAGAAAAAAATGGTTGGTACAAAATCACTTCTGGAACTGTAACAGGATATGTTAAGGGAGATTACGTATTAACTGGAGATGAAGCACAGAAAAAAGCTGATGAAGTTGGAGATCGTTTAGCAATTGTTACAACAACAACGTTAAAGGTAAGAGAGAAAGCAAAGACAGACGCAACGGTTCTTACATTAGTAGGTGAAGAAGAAGTGTTACCTGTTAAGAAAGAAACTAAAAATTGGGTAAAAATCAAAACGGATGATTATTCAGGTTATGTTTCTAAGGATTATGTAGAGTTGTATACAGAAAATGAGCAAGCAGAATCCATCGAAGAAGAACGTGCAAGATTGGAAAGAGAAGAAGAAGAAAGACGACAAGAAGAAGCAAGACGTCAAGAATTATTAGCACAGCAACAAGCTGCTTCTAATAACAACACGACACATACAAGTGGTAATAGCAGTACTACTAATAGAAATAATAATAGTAGTAATAGTACATCAAATAGTTCGTCATCTTCTGCCAGCTCTTCTTCACAAGCATCAAGCTCTACTAGTACACCAGCTGGGAACAAATCACTTGGACAACGAATCGCTAATTATGCAGTTCAATTTAAGGGTAATCCTTATGTCTACGGTGGTACAAGTTTAACGAATGGAGCTGACTGTTCTGGTTTTGTAATGAGTGTATTCAAAAACTTTGGAATCTCATTACCAAGAACTTCAGGCGCACAAGCAACAGTAGGAAGAAGAGTTTCAAGTATATCGGCTGCTCAGCCAGGCGACTTAGTAGCATATTCCGGTCATATTGGTATCTATATTGGAGGCGGAAAAATAATCCATGCAAGTTCACCAAGAACTGGTATTATTATATCAAATGCAAATTATAGATCAATTAAATCAATTCGTAGAGTTGTTTAATATAGTAGCCATGAAATCACAATACATGAGAAAAAAATCTTATGTATTGTGATTTTTTTTTCGTTAATACTAAAGAAGACAGATATTAGGCAAATCAATTTAGGAAGGTGTAAAGGTTGGATAAGCAAAATATTTTAATTATAGACGATGAAGATAAGATAAGAGAACTACTACGTGTTTATATAGAGAATAGCGGATATAAGGTTTTCGAAGCTGGTGATGGAAAGAATGCAATGGAAATCCTGAAAAATCAAAAGATTCATCTCGTTATACTGGATTTAATGTTACCAGATATTGAGGGTGAGGAATTGTGTAAGGAAATTAGAAAAGATTATAATATACCGGTTATTATGGTTACAGGAAAAACGGATGAGAGAAGTATGGTATATGGGTTATCTATCGGGGCTGATGATTACATTGGCAAACCATTTAGTCCAAGGAATGTAATGGCTAGAATTGAGGCTGTACTTAGAAGATATAGCATAGATGCATCAACCATGCGTGTACAAGATGACTATCTATCCTATGATCTTGATAATAAACTCGTTATGGTTCAAGGAAATATTGTACATTTAACACCTACAGAATATAAGATTTTTGAAACTCTAGCGGCTTCACCAAATCGTGTATTTTCTAGAGAGCAACTTATTACTTACGCATTAGAAGGAGAATTTGACGGTTATGACCGTAGTATCGATACGTATATTAAGGGGCTACGGCAAAAGATTGAACCAGACAGAAAGAAACCAAGATATATCACTACAGTACATGGGGTAGGATATCGTTTTATGAAGACGTAAATGGAGATTGTTTATTATTGGAAAGGAGCGCATTTGCAAATATGAAGACACTGAGAAATAGAATGATCATACTATATTCAATTACAACAATGATAATTGTCATTTTATTATCCCTTGCATTTAATAGATTGGTCACTACAAAATTCCGCAAATATGATGAAAGTATCCATAATAAACAGGTCAGACAGAAAATAGAAAATGTAGCAGATATGGAAAATAGTATAAACCATGCTATCTTATTGATTGGTATAATCTTTCTTCTGATTGCTATTATTATTTCAATTATAATAGCAAATCGTATTAGTAATCCAATTACTAGTGTTGTTGGAATAGCCAAGAGAATTGCTAATGGTGAGTATGGAGTGCAGGCTAAGACAAGGACAAGAACGAAAGAATTACAGGACCTGATTTGTTCTGTCAATGAGATGTCATTGGAACTTGAGAAAGAGGAGATACAAAAGAAGCAGATGTGTACCGATGTTGCACATGAATTAAGAACACCACTTTGCAACCTTCAAGGCAATGTAGAAGCTATGCTAGATGGGCTATGGGAGCCAACGAAAGAAAGACTTTCAAAATGTCATACAGAAATCCTACGATTAGCTAATTTGGTGAATCAATTGCAGGAATTATATCTTCTAGAGAGCACTTACGAAACAATATATATGACTAAATTTAATTTTTACGATTTGTGTTGTAGACTGGGTGATGAGTTAGAGAAAACAACCAATAATAAGAACATAACCATTCAATTACACGTGCCTGAAGATGCTACTATATATGGGGATGTTCAAAGAATAAAACAATGCATGTTTAATTTAGTTGATAATGCTATTACCTATTCTACACAAGGTAGTAAGATTGAGATATATTATGAGTTAGTAATGGGAAAAGAAGTTGTTATTAGGGTGAGAGATTATGGTCAAGGAATATCAAAAGAAGATCTTGGAAGTATATTCGAACGCTTCTATCGGGTTGACAAGTCTAGAAATTCCAAAACTGGAGGTATAGGAATTGGCTTGTCAATAACCAAAGCTATCATTGAGAGACATAATGGATCAATTAAAGTGTATAGTAAATTAGGTGAAGGTACAACTTTTGAAATCCATTTACCTGCGGTACCTGATTAGTAAGCTACAAATGTGCTAAAAATAATTTGAATAAATAAAATAACTAGTGCAAAATGACAAATAGTATGCTATCATATTAACAAAATATGTTAATTATAACATGCTATTTTGCTTGCTATAGGAAGAAAATTGTCAAAATAGCTGGAATCTTGCCTAGGAGGATTATTCATACATGTATATTAAGGTTTCGGAAGAACTAAGAAAAGTTATGAATCGTGATGATGTTACCAAAACAGTAACAACATACAATGAAGACGGAATTCCTCATACAATAAAGTACCAATCCATGCATATTAACCGAGAGGGCAGAATCGCTTATTATGATTGTTCAAGATGTGAACCTGTTAAGCAAGAGATACTGTATTGTATGGCATATCATAAGAATGTTGATATTACGGTTATTACAAGGGAAGGTATTACACATAAGATCATTGGAGAGGTAAACAAGGCTTTACTAATGGGAGAAGAATTTACTATAGCAAGTCAAATAATGAAAAAATATGACCCTGAAGCAGTATTATCAGCAGTTTGGGTTATAAATCCACAAGAAGAAAGAATAAATCTTACGTAATTCGACATATTCCATCTTGCATTGTAATTGTACACTTGTTATAATTAATCTAACTATGTTTACTTTAGAGAACGAAATAATCGGAGGTACAAATGCAGGTTAATAATGTCTCAAATTCAACTCAAGTTCTACAGACTAGTAGAACAACGAATACAAAGAAAACTTCATCTACATCTTTTGATAGCTATTTGAATCAAAACAAAGAAGTATCATTAGAAGAGATATTTGAAAAGGCAGCAGATAAATATGATGTTAGTGTTGATTTGCTAAAAGCAATTGCGAAGCAGGAATCTAACTTTAATGCTGATGCTGTATCAAAGAGTGGAGCAATGGGTGTTATGCAACTTATGCCTGCAACAGCTAAAGAACTTGGTGTTACTAACGCCTTCGACGCAGAACAAAATATTATGGGTGGCGCGAAGTATATTTCTAAGTTATTAGATCAATATAATGGGGATACGAAATTAGCTTTAGCAGCATATAACGCAGGAAGTGGTAACGTAAGAAAATATGGTGGAATCCCACCGTTTAAAGAAACACAGAATTATGTAGTTAAAGTAATGCAATATTATGAACAGAATTTAGATGCATCAAATGTAATGGTAACAAACAAGACTGCATCAAATGTGTCAACGAATACTACTACTTTACCTACAACTTCAGTAGTTAATAGATCAAATTCTTCGGATGATGTTGAGATAAACAAGAGTATATCAACTACGGAAGAATTAGAAGATAAGCTAAATGAGATTTTTTCAATGAATGATTATCTTAAAATGATTGAAATAATGTTTGGTAGTGAAGAAAAACAAGATAGTGAACAAGAAGACGCAATCTATCAGTCCTATAAACAGTTAGGAATGTCTACACCGATTATTAATATGTTAAAGGGTATTTAGAATTAATCTCAAACTATTGAATGCAAACGACGAATTATTCCTCATAAGCATTCAACGGTTTGAGTTTTTTTTGGCCTTTTTCATGTTAACGTATTTAGGCGTTACATACTTTTATTGGAACTGGTTATATTAATTTATAGATATTATAATGCAGAAGGTGCATTAGTAGGAGGAACTTAAGAATGGTTAAAACTTTGAAACAAAAAGAAAACCAAGAACAAAACAAAATGGTTAAGGAGAAAAAAAGAAAGAAAGATATTATAATAAGCTACCTTCTAGCAATTAGTGGTACTGCGTTACTTACAATTGGTATTAATTTATTCATAGTGCCACTAGGATTGTATACAGGTGGCTTTATAGGAATTGGGCAAATAATTCGTACTTTATTAGTCGATTATTTAGGAATGGATTTTGGTAATTTTGATATAGCAGGCGCGATTTACTATATATTGAACATACCATTGTTCATTTTAGCATATCGTCATCTAGGCAAGGATTTTTTCGTAAAGTCTATTGTTTGTGTAACATTTCAATCAATCTTCTTGCTTATAGTTACTGCTCCAGCCGAACCTATTATTACTGATATAATTGGTGCTTGTTTAATTGGTGGACTAATTGGAGGTTTTGGGGTTGGTCTCACTCTTCGCGCTGGGGGTTCGGGTGGTGGACCTGATATATTAGGTGTATATTTTGCTAAGAAATATGATGATTTTAGTGTTGGCAAGATTTCAATTATCATTAACATCTTTGTATTTGGCGTATGTGCGCTATTATTTGATATTAGTATTGTAATCTATTCAATTATATTTGTGGCTGTATTATCGATTGTAATCGATAAATTTCATTACCAGAATATTAAAACAACAGCTTTAATCTTCACAAAATCCCCAGAGATACGTTCTATCATAACAAGTGAACTTGTAAGAGGAGCAACTTGCTGGAAGGGGGAAGGTGCTTTCACAGGAGAAGAGACAAACATTATATATACAGCGGTATCGAAGTACGAGGTTGGAAGATTAGTGAAGAGAATCAAAGAAATTGATGAAAAGGCCTTCGTAGTAATTCAAGAGGATTTATCTATTGCTGGTAATTTCGAGAAACGGTTATAGAGTTATTAAATCATAAATCATTAGAAGAAAGGGGTATCTATGGCGAATATTACGTCATAGATACCCTCTTTTGTACTTGTTTGTACTTGTTTTATAATGTAGCAAAGCAAAACTCAGAATATAGTAAATCTGCTTCTTAGCGAACGTACTATGACTAAGAAACAATAGCGAAACATCTATAGTACTTCTTAGTGTGTACAGAATAGTCTAGGAATGCCAGGCACGGATGCCTGGCAAGCCTGAGCTGAGGCAGGATGCCGAATCGATGGCGGTTCCGTACCATTTGAATCCCTAAATCGTACACACTTAGAAGTACTTAGGTGTGTAGCGTGTTTCGTGTCATAGTACGTTCACTAAGAAGCTATGAAACGTGTAAAGAGTTTTGCGTTCTTACTACAAAATATCAATATGATATTTTTCTAACCAATAGTTTACTTGAATCATATAGGCAATCATCTGTGGACCAGCCATTAATTGACCATACCATGGTTTAGCATAGTCAGAGGG
>NZ_CBDLAM010000036.1:18347-26398 GCF_965301125.1 Anaerosporobacter sp.
CTGTTTAAGAATTGATAGACTTTTTTCTTATCAATAAAAGTTAATATAGGAGAAGATGGATTCTCAATTATATCAATAAATCTTTTCTGTAATAATTGTTCGTAAGCTGGATCGTAAGTCTTTGGATATGGACTCTTTTTACGGAATAAGATTTCATCAGGTAATAATCCTCTTGCGGATTCGCGAAGAAGATGTTTTACCATATTATCCTTATATTTAATAGACCAAGGAACATTCCATACATATTCAATAATTCTATGATCAGCGAAAGGAACACGAGCTTCAAGACCAGAATACATGCTTGTGCGGTCCATACGATCTAGTAATGTTTGCATGAACCACCTAAGATTCAGATAAGAGATTTCACGTCTTCTAGCTTCTGTCTTAGAATCTTCAGAAAGTCTTGGTGTCTCTGCAATGGAAGCTTCGTAAGTTTTATTAATATAGTCTTCCATACGTAGCTCAGCAAGGAAAGAATCAGATAAGAATGATTTTCTTGCATTAATATCCATCGACCATGGAAATGTGTTGGCATTAAAACATTCTTCTTTATGAAACCATGGATATCCGCCAAAGATTTCATCCGCACATTCACCAGTTAATGTTACCTTATTAAATTGTTTTACCTGACGGCAAAAATGCAACATAGAAGAATCCACATCTGCCATTGCAGGGAGGTCTCTTGCATCAACAGATTCATAAAGACAATCTGCCATTGTATAGTTATCACATTCTAGATAAGTATGTTTACTATCTAGAAATTCTACCATCTTAGTGGCATATGGTTTGTCACTAGAAGGTTGAAACGGATTGGATTTAAAGTATTTATCATTGTTAACAAAGTCAAAAGAATAAGTCTGAAGTTGCTTCCCTTGTTTTTTCAATTCATAAGCGCAAACTGCTGATACAAGGCTACTATCAATGCCACCAGACAAGAAGGTGCAGATTGGTACATCAGAAACCATTTGACGCGAAATGGAGTCAGTTACTAGGAATCGTGTCTTCTCTATGGTTTCCTCATAAGAATCAGTATGAGGTTTACTAATTAACTTCCAATAACAATGAAGTTTCATAAAGCCATCTTTATGCATTAGATAATGCCCTGGAAGTATTTCGTATATATCTTTGAATATACCGCAACCGCTGGTTCTTGCTGGTCCAATGCTGAATATTTCGTTAAGTCCATTTTTGTCTACACGAGGTTGATACTCTGGATATGCAAAAATTGCTTTTAACTCAGAACCAAATAATAATGTGTTATTAAAGAGGGTATAGAAGAGTGGTTTAATACCGTTACGATCTCTATATAATGAGATTTCTTGATCCTTTTCATTAACGAATGCATAGGCAAAGATACCATTTAATTTCTCTACAAAAGAGGTACCGTATTCAATATGACCAATAAGAATAACCTCAGTATCAGAGGTGGTTTTGAATTTCCAACCTTTTGCGATTAAGTCATTCCTAAGTTCGGCAGTGTTATATAATTCCCCGTTGTAGCAAATAGCATATGTGTACCCACCTACACTACGATACATAGGTTGCTTACCATTAGCAAGGTCAATGATTGAGAGTCTTGCATGTGCTAAACCGAAATGTCTTGACAGATAATGACCATTTTCGTCTGGACCTCTATGGTATAATGTGTCAGACATGTTTTCTAGTATGCTAACATAGTTACTTTGACTGCAGGTATAATCAGCATCAAAGTTGCTAAAGCCTGCTATTCCACACATTATTGATTACCTCCTAAATATTAATATAAGCTATTATATGAAAAAAAAGAAAAATTGATTGTTAATATCTACTCAGAGCAAAACTTCTTAATATTATTAAGTGATTATGAAAAAGACTGTCTCTGAACAACCAGTATCTTTGATTATTCATGAGACAGTCTTTTTGTTATTTAGCTGTATACACTAATAGAATTTAAATTAGAAACAACGTCTACGTCTACTGCTGCAGCTAGAACGTCTAGAAGAACTGCTGCAACTAGAACTTCTAGAAGAACTGCTACAACTAGAGCTAGAGCCCCTATTACTTCTACAGCGAGAGCGACATCCACAGCTACGACGGTTGCTAGAGCCACAGCGACAACGATTGTTACGGCGACAACGGTTTCTACAACCACAACCAAATAGTCCACAACACATACTTTTCATTCCTTTGAGAGTGTTTACAATATAATATATGATTGGAAGTAAAAAAAGTGTCATTATTAATAGAATAAAGTTGACAAAATGTTGTAATTACACGTATACTATACATTGATGACTATCAATGTATTAGGACAAGAAGTCCGAATAGATATGGTAAAACAATCATAGAATGATTCAATGGTAGTTGGGAATTATAAAGAAAAGATAGAACTAAAGAAGGAGTTAGTCATGATCACATTTAAAGAAGTTGAGTTAAGTGATAGAGATTGGATAAATCACAGATTGAAACAAGCACAATATAAAAGCTGTGATTTTTCTTTTGTTAATAATTTTATTTGGCGATATTCCAATCATATAGAGTTTGCTGATGTTAATGGATTCTACTGTTTAAAAAGTGGGGTAGGTGAAGAACAATACTATACCTATCCTGTTGGAGAAGGCGATATTAAGCCTGTAATTGAGGCTTTAATGGAAGATGCGAAGGAGAGAAATATACCATTTCGTTTGAGAGGTATAGTGGAAAACGAAGTATCTAAAGTTGAAGAAGCATTCCCTGGACTTTTTAATATAGAATCTTCAAGAGATGAAAGCGATTATTTATATAAAACAGAGCGTTTGACTACATTAGCGGGTAAGAAACTTCACGGTAAGAGAAATCATATAGCCCGTTTTAAAGATAATCCTGATTGGCAATATGAAGATATCACGAGAGAGAATATAGAAGAATGCAAGGAGATGAATGCCAAATGGTGCTCCTTATATGACTGTGATGAAGATGAGAGTCTTCAACTAGAGGCTTGCGCGGTCGCTCTTGCGTTCAAAAACTTTTTTGAATTGAATTTAATTGGTGGGCTAATTCGTAGAGATGGCGAAGTTATTGCTTATACTATTGGTGAACCATTAACAGATGATACCTTTGTGGTTCACATTGAAAAAGCATTTCCTAATATTCAAGGTGCGTACCCAATGATTAATCAACAGTTCGTTATTCATAACTGTCAGGATTTTGAATATGTAAATCGTGAAGAAGATATGGGAGAAGAGGGATTGCGTAAAGCAAAGCTATCTTATTATCCAGATCTATTAATTGATAAGTACACTGCTGTACTAAAATAGAAGCAAAGTTTTTACAAAACATGATTCCTAACGAAGAGTTTTGTAAAAACTTTTTTTGTATGTAATGAGGCAAAACTCTGGATACTGTTTATGGCTTCTTAGCTGACGTACTATGACACGAAACACGCTTCACATCTAAGTACTTCTAAGTGTGTACGGGATAGGTGTTCAAAGTGGTACGGAACCGCCTTCGATTCGGCATCCTACCTCAGCGAAGGCTTGCTCGGCTTCCTTGCCTCGCATTCCTAAGGTGTAGAGTACACACTAAGAAGTACTATAGATGTTTCACTATCGTTTCTTTGTTATAGTACGTCAGCTAAGAAGCAGATTTACTTTATTAAGAGTTTTGCGCTTACTTTATCGATAGACAAGAAAATGCTAAAGTGTTAATGAATATTCTTTATTACTAAAGAGTTTTGTAAATGGATAGAATGATTGTAAAAGGAGAGGAAACTACATGATAAAATTTGCTGATTATACAATGATTGAACAACTAAAGAAGATTTGGAAGGAATGTTTTCATGATGAGGATTCCTATATTGATTTTTTCTTTCGGGAGTTTTTTAATGAAAAAACTACATTAGTTTATATGTTAGATGGTATACCAGTGTCTATGCTTACATTAATGCCAGCTAAGTTGCATGAAAAAGCAGGGATAAGAAAGGTTTATTATATTTATGCAGTAGCAACTTTACCAGAAGCACAGGGGAAAGGTTACAGCTCAAAACTACTTAATTATGCAAATGAGATAACGAAGGATTCAACTTTCTTACAACCAGCCACAAGAGAGCTTAAAAACTTTTATGAAAGGAATGGTTATTCAGAAGCTATTGTAAGAAGGACAAGTACTCTTAACTTAGAACAACTAAGAGTGGAAGAAGAGCAGATGGTTAAGGCGGCTACGATTCCATTAGAAGGAAAAGAATTTTCTATTAGAGAATTAAGTGAAAAAGATAGTGCACTATATAAGAAGATTCGTGACAAACAATTATCCGATGTTGGTTATATCGAATGGGAAGAGGCAGTACTTGCTTTTGCGATGAAAGAAAATACCTTTACAGGTGGGAAAACATTACTTGTTGATGATTCGTATGTGGTAATGGTGCGTGAATATGAAGGTGTTCTACATATTAGAGAGCATACTTTACCAAGAAATATGATTATAAGTTTTACAAGACAGTTATTGGTGGATAGTAATATACAGGAATGTTCCATTCACTTAAATCAATTTGACAACTTACAGGCAGATGAAAGCCAATTAATCATGTCACGTTTTCCAGTAGAGAAAGGAAAAGGATATTTTAGTTTAGCATTTGAATAAAATTTCATACTTTCTGGAAGAATGTATATATAGTCTAGGTAATTGCGAACTCTTCTTTATGCACTGCAAAGAGTTTCTCTATTGTCTAGTATGATTTAGGTGCCAAAAGCCATCCCAAAAACTTTCCTTCGTCAATTTGCACATTCATAGACTTGACTAATGTTATGCATAACATAGTTTGATGAGCAACTGTATGAAGTCGTTGGTACTTAGGCTCTGTATTTTAGAGCCTTACGTACCACTACGAACTTCATCCAAGCGAGAGCGGGTTGCGAATAAACTATGATTTGCATAACATCTCAATCTGTAAATTGTGCAAATTGACGAATCAAAATATAAAGCGAGCTTTTGATGCCTGAATCATAGTATATAATCATTCGAAAGGAAGAAAGCCTTTGCAACAGTTAATTGAATCGAAATATTTAAAAGATTTGTTTGCTAAAAGTGGAGATGTATTAGTTCGTGAATTAAAGACAGCTGTATATAAAGTACAGGTTCATATCTTTTGTGTAGATGGTCTAGTAAATGATACAATTTTTGATCAGGCGATACTACGACCTTTTGCAAACAACATAGCAATAAGAGAATGTAAGAATCAACAAGAGTTATTTGATGCGATGTTTTCTGGTATGGCATATCACGATTTCGCTTCGGAAGTTACCGATATGGATAAATTAATCCAAGGTGTTATGAGCGGAATGGCAGGTGTTATATTTGATGATTTGCATAAAGCAATTCTTTTTGATGCAAGGGGATTTGATAAAAGATCGATTTCAGAGCCAGCCGATGAAGGTGTAGTGAAGGGTGCGAAGGATTGTTTCATTGAAGTACTTCGTACGAATACAGCTATGATAAGAAGAAGAATTCGATCTAGATATCTTGTAATTGAACAAATGACGGTTGGTCGTGTAAATCGTGCAGATATTGCCATTGCTTATATAAGCAATATAGCTGATATGGATAATGTAGAACGATTAAAGAATTTGCTTTCAAAGATTGACATTGATAATACGCCTACACCCGCATTTATTGAAGAATTCATATCTAGTAATCGAAATAGTATTTTCCCACAAGTTATGTATACCCAAAGACCAGATCGTTGTTCCTCGAACTTAACAGATGGTCGTATTGCACTTATAGTTGATGGCATGCCATTTGTCTATATATTACCATGCCAATTTCCAATATTAATGCAATCACCAGAAGATTATGCAGAGAATTGCGTTGTTGGTAGTTGTTTACGAACAATAAGATATCTGGCTTTAATATTAACAATTGTCTTACCTGGTTTATATATTGCAATAACCACCTTTCAACATCAGATGATTCCCATAGAATTGGCACTTTCCATACAGAATGCAAAGACGAATGTACCATTTTCTTCAGCCGTTGAAGTATTTGGTTTGCTAATATCCTTTGAGATTATCATTGAAGCGGGTTTGCGATTGCCTAAAACAGTAGGGCAAGCTATGTCTATCGTAGGAGGCTTGGTAGTAGGGCAAGCAGCAGTAGAAGCAAACTTAATATCACCTGCTGTTGTCATAGTAGTAGCTTTCACAGGAATAGCGGGATTTACATTACCAAATCAGGATCTTGCTAATGCTGTTCGTGTTATTCGACTTGGCATTGCAATCTTATCTACATTTACCGGATTTTTGGGATTAATGGTAGGGGTAACATTATTAATTACTCATCTTTGCAGTTTAGATAATTATGGAGTGGCATATTTATCACCTTTTGTTGATGTAGAGCATAAGTCACATAAAGATACACTATTTCGTTATCCAGTTCGTTTCTTCAAATTTCGCCCAGAAGGGATAGCAAAGAAAAATCATAGAAAGCAAAAGTAGGAGGTACCTATGAAGAAGTTTTTATTAGGAATAGGCCTGCTATTATTTTGCTTTACAATGGAAGGCTGTTCAAAAGATTTTAACAAAAAAGAAATAAATGAGATTGATATGATCAGGGTTCTTGGTATTGATTACATTGATAATCAATATAGTATTACTGCACTATATGGTATCGGTGGCCCTGATACCGTTAATGGAGATGTTGAGACGATTGAAGCAAAAGGGGATACCCTTTTTGAAGCATTTGAGAATCTAAAAAAAGAGAATAAGAAAGATATTTCTTTTTCATATACTAGCTTCTATCTAATTGGTCAGGGGCTTGCAAAGCATGGAATAGAGGACACAGTTCGTTACCTAATTAAAGATGAGACAGTCAAAAGTAATGCTTTAATGTATATCGTTAAAGAAGTAGATGCAGCCACAATAATTAAAGATGCTAAAGAAGAGAACATCATGCTTCATGATGATTTGAAAGCAATGGTTCAAAAACGATTAGATTCTGTAACAAAAAATGAGAATACAATTTTGTGGATTTATGAAGATATCGAGAATAATAAATCAAGTACAGTGATACCGTTTTTTGATTATCAAGATAAGAAGTTAGGTATGAGTGGTTATGCAGCTTTTACGGACTATAAGTTAGTTGCTTATCTGGACGAGGACACATCCTTAGGAATTGATTTACTGAATGGTATAGTTAAGAGCAGTCCAATATATTTGCCAGATGGATATGGATTGATTATTAATAATGTAAAAACTGTTTTAACACCATCACTACAATCTAGCAATATTCATGTTACGGTTCATATGAAATTTGATAGTGTATTACGTAGTATTCCTAATCCAGAGCAAGTAATTGACAATAAGATTAGGATTAAGATTAAGGATGAACAAACGAGGTATATACTTGAATTGCTTGAAAAAACCATAGCTGCTTCGCAAACTATTGGAGTTGATACGTTTCGTCTTAGTGATGTTCTAGAAGATTATAGCACCATATGGAATGCTCTACGTAATCACCAAGATGATTTTCTTGAGTTCACAAAATTTGATTACACAATTGAATCGAGGATAACCAAGTCCAATGTATTAGAAGGGTGGAGGTAGAGGATGTTATATATTTTCGTTATTATTATTATTGCTACTTTAATTTGGAAAGGAAAAGAACTTGTGAATAATAAGATGAAGTTATA
Source organism: Anaerosporobacter sp. (assembly GCF_965301125.1). Lineage (NCBI taxonomy): Bacteria > Bacillati > Bacillota > Clostridia > Lachnospirales > Lachnospiraceae > Anaerosporobacter > Anaerosporobacter sp. Next base: position 25,987 of record NZ_CBDLAM010000036.1, read on the forward strand.
CTTATTCTTATTTTTCAGTTTAGTAGCAATTTCTCTAGGCATCTATTATACAGGTGACCCTTATGGTAATAGTGTCATGGAATCTTATACATTATCTTACAGGATAATGGAAGGTAGGTCTTGTCTATGAAAAAAGTTATCACATTCAGGCAGTTATTTTATATGTTTTTAGCGATTTCAATAACACCAATATTAACGATATTACCAGCAGAATTAGCTATAGGGAATAGTAGTAGTGCGTGTATTAGTGTATTATTTTCTCTAGTAGCGTTAATACCACTTGCAGTATTGATAGCGATTTTTATGCAAGCTTATCCGCACCATAATTTTTATGAAATTCTTATAGAATTATTTGGATGTGTCATTGCAAAAGTAATCATTGCTTTCTATGGTATATGGGCATTCGTTGTAT